>DATNKF010000140.1:0-11793 GCA_035603555.1 Allostellaceae bacterium | reverse complement strand
CAGACGACGGGGATCGATTGTCATCAATACCCGAAATGACAGCTGCAGCTCAACAGCCGTCTTTAACGATGCCTTCAGGAGGAGTGATGGTCACGGAGCTTGATATATTGCGGGTTGCTCACCTGATGCTGCACGAATATGGCCAGAACGCCGAAAGCGAAGCCGCCCGCCACGCCGATATGCTGCGCGGACGTGGCGATTGGGACGCGCTGCTGACCTGGATGCGCATCCGGCAAACCATCGCCGTGATGCACCAGGTGCCGACCGGCCTCCCGAACTGACCAGGCAAGATCAGCCGGACCAGCCGTTCCAGGGTGCCAAATCGGAGATCCGGCGCGGTAAGCTCCGGGGAACGCAGTCATTGACATCACGACATCAGCATTCTTATGTCTTGATGCATGAGGACAACCCTGACCCTCGACGACGATGTCGCCGCGCTGCTCGAACGCTTGCGCAGGAACCGTGATGCGAGCCTGAAGGAACTTGTCAATGAGGGGTTGCGGCGCGGCTTGCCGACCATTACGGATCGCCCAAAAAGGCGCGAGCCCTTCCGTACGCGCTCAGTCTCGCTCGGGCAGGTAAAAATTGCCGGCATCGACAATATCGGAGAGGCGCTCGCTATTGCCGAGGGCGAGAGCTTCGGTTGATTTTGATCGATGCCAATATACTGATCTACGCCCATGTCAGCTCGTTTCCTCAGCATGGGGCCGCCCGCGACTGGCTTGATAGCCAGTTGAACGGCTTTCCTCGCGTCGGGCTGCCCTGGGCCAGCCTGCTCGCCTTTGTGCGGCTGGTGACCAATCCGAGAGTGTTCCAACGCGCGGAGCCGATCGGCGAAGCATGGAGCCAAGTGCTGGCATGGCTCGCATGCGACACGACTTGGGTCCCGGAGCCGACGGAGCGCCACGCCGAGTTGCTCGGCGGCTTTCTCGCTTTACCGGGTGTCCACGCCAATTTGGTGCCCGACGCCCATTTGGCCGCGTTGGCGATGGAGCATGGGCTGACCCTGTGTTCCGCGGACGGCGACTTTGCGCGCTTTCCCGGCTTGTCTTGGGTGAATCCTGTCGCCTCTGAGAGGGCTAAATTGTAGGGCCTTGATGTGGGCAGCGATTGATCCTCCGACTGGGCGCTGACCCCGGTGATGCGTTTGCGCCGATTCGCCAGTGCGAGATGGCGCGCCGGCAGGCTAGCCTTCCGGCGGCATGTCGCCGGACATCGCCGCGCTCTTATCGCCACATTGCTGGTGCTGGCCGGCGGCGGGTTGCTCCTCGCGACACTTTCCGGCCGTCACAGTGAACGAACGCCGGGTCCGAGTGCGGCCCGTCCGGCGGCGGCGCCGGCGCCGGGCGAGCCCGTCGCTCCGCCGGAGAAGCCTGTGCCTTCGGCGCGGCCGCCGCAAGAGGCGGCGTTGCGTCCGCCGCCGGCGCTGCCGCCGCCAGCCCCAGGAAAGCCCGCTTGGCTACGCTTCGCGGTGCCGGCGCCGCCGACCGGGAGCCGGCCGCTGGTTGCAATCGTGTTCGACGATCTCGGCCTCGACCGGGCGCGGACCGCAGAGGCGACGCGCCTGCGCGGGCCGCTGACGATGTCCTTCATGACCTATGCGGGCGACCTGCCAGAGCAGACCGAGGCAGCGCGGCGCGCCGGCCACGAGCTCTTTCTGCACGTGCCGATGGAAGCGGTCGATCGCCATGCCGATCCCGGCCCGCACGGGCTCTTCACGGCGCTGTCGCGCGAGGAGAACCTGGCGCGGCTGCGCTGGGGGCTCGGCCGCGCCGCCGGGTTTGTCGGGATCAACAACCACATGGGCAGCAAATTTACCGCCGATGCCCACAGCATGATGCCGATCATGGAGGAATTGCGCGCCCGTGGTCTGGTTTTTCTCGATTCGCGGACCTCGCCCTTCAGTGCCGGGATTCGCCTCGCGGTCGCCTACGGGGTACCGCACGCGGCCCGGGATGTGTTTCTCGACGACGACCAGACGCCCGCGGCGATCGCCAAGCAGCTCGCCCGGCTCGAGCAGGTCGCGCGGCAGCATGGCAGCGGCATCGCCATCGGCCACCCGCACGACACGACAATCGCTGCCCTCAAGGCCTGGTTGCCCTTGCTCGGCGAGAAGGGGTTCGCTCTGGTCCCGGTCAGTGTGGTGGTGCAGCACCGGATGACGGATGGAGAGGCGAGCCGCTGACCAGCGCGGGCAGAACATGGAGTTGCGGCGCCAGCAATGATCCGCTAAGATAGCGGCATGGTTCGATTGGCACAAACAGGAGCATGGTGGCCCGTCTAGAACGGGCGGCCATCGTTTGTTTTCCGAGAGAGGCCGCCGCGGAAGCACCGGGCGGCCTTCGTAATTTCGGAGCGAACCTTCCCGGATCTTCCCCGCGGCGGCCACGGCCCAGAGGGGATCGACATGTTCGAGAGCTACCACACCAAAGGCGGCATCCGCGTCCGGCGCGAGATCAGTGAAGGCGCCTACCGCCCGGCCGACACCGCCCTCGCCGACGCGCTCGACGACAGGCGCGGCGTCCTCTTTTCGTCGAGCTTCGAGTTCCCCGGCCGCTACACGCGTTGGGACATGGGCTTTGTGGATCCGCCGCTGGTGTTCACCGCGCGCGGGCGGAAGTTTTCGATCGAGGCGCTGAACCAGCGCGGCCGCATTCTCTTGGACCCGATTGCGGAGGCCATCGCTGGCCTCTCTACGACCAATGTCGAGCTAACTTCCGACGACCGCATCTTGGGGCAGATTCGCGAAAGCGAGGAGCGCTTTCCCGAAGAGCAACGCAGTCGGCAGCCCTCGATCTTCTCGGTGCTGCGCGCGCTGATCGATCTGTTCGCGAGCCCGCAGGACCAGCATCTCGGCCTTTACGGCGCCTTCGGCTACGACCTGGTATTTCAGTTCGAGCCGATGGAGCTGCGGCTGCCGCGTCCCGGCGACCAGCGCGATCTCGTCCTTTATCTCCCCGACGAGATCCTCATCGTCGATCACATGCGGCAATCGGCAGCGTTTCACCGCTATGAGTTCGAGGTTGGCGGCGCTTCGACGGAGGGTCTGCCTCGCAACACCAGGCCCGATCCCTACCGCCTCGACCTCTCGACCACCGTCCGACCGAACGAGAGCGATCACGGCCCAGGCGAATATGCGGCACTGGTCGAGCGCGCCCGGGCCGCCTTTGCCCGCGGCGATCTGTTCGAGGTCGTCGTCGGCCAGCTCTTCGCCGATGCCTGCGCCGACCCGCCAAGCGTCGTCTTCCAGCGATTGCGCCACGCCAATCCCGCACCCTACGGCGCACTGATCAACCTCGGCGAGGGCGAGTTCCTGGTCGCCGCATCGCCCGAGATGTACGTCCGGGTCGAAGGAAGGCGGATCGAGACCTGCCCGATCAGCGGTACTATTGCCCGCGGCCGCGACCCGATCGAGGACGCCGAGCGCATTCGCGAGCTGCTCAACTCGACAAAGGACGAGAGCGAGCTGACGATGTGCACCGATGTCGATCGGAACGACAAATCGCGCGTCGCGATACCGGGCAGCGTTCGTGTCATCGGCCGCCGCCAGATCGAGCTCTACTCGCGCCTGATCCACACTGTCGACCATGTCGAGGGCATATTGGCCGAGCCGTTCGATGCTCTCGACGGCTTCCTGAGCCATGCCTGGGAGGTGACGGTGACGGGTGCGCCGAAACTGTGGGCGATCCGTTTCATCGAAGAACACGAGCGCTCGTCGCGGCGCTGGTACGGTGGTGCG
The DNA here is from genome assembly GCA_035603555.1 of Allostellaceae bacterium. GTDB lineage: Bacteria > Pseudomonadota > Alphaproteobacteria > ATCC43930 > CGMCC-115725 > AP-15. The sequence continues at coordinate 8,054 of DATNKF010000140.1, read as the reverse complement.
ATCGGACGGGTCACCTTCGACGGCAATATGAACACCGGCCTGACCTTACGGACAATGCGCATGAAGGACGGTGTGGCGGAAGTGCGCGCTGGCGCTACGCTGTTGTTCGACAGCGACCCGCAAGCCGAAGAAGCCGAGACCCGATTGAAGGCATCCGCTCTATTCGCCGCGGTTCGCGGAAACCGAGCGGCTGCCGAGCCCGCGCCGCTTGCGGATGCCGCCGGGCGCGGCCGGAAGGTGCTGCTGATCGATCATGAGGATTCGTTCGTTCATACGCTCGCCAACTACATTCGCACAACCGGCGCCGAAGTGGTGACGATGCGCCCGGATCTTGGGCGCATGGAACTGCAGAAAGGGACGGCCGCCGACCTCGTCGTGCTATCGCCGGGGCCCGGCCGGCCGGCCGACTTTGCGATGGCCGAGACGCTCGATCTTCTGGTAGCGCGCAAGCTTCCGGTTTTCGGGGTCTGTCTCGGCCTGCAGGGGATCGTCGAGTATTTCGGCGGCGTGCTCGACGTGCTCGATATCCCGATGCACGGCAAGCCGTCGTTGGTTCGGGTGCTTGGCGGGCGCTTGCTGCGCGACCTGCCGCGCGAGTTCACGGTCGGCCGCTATCATTCGCTCTACGCCCGACGCAGCGCCCTGCCGCCCGAGTTCGCTGTCACCGCGGAAACCGAGGACCGGGTCATCATGGCGATCGAGCACGCTCATCTCCCGATCGCCGCCGTGCAATTTCACCCCGAATCGGTGATGACCTCGCCGGACGCGATCGGCATGCCGATCATTTGGGCGATGCTGTCGGCTCTCGCAGCGCGGGCTTAGCCGGCAAATGCCTTCGATCAGAACAGCCGGTCGACCGCCTCGCGGCGAATTTCGACGGGATAACGTCGGCGCAGGGCCTGGGTGTATTCCGTCATCAAATCGGTGCGCGTCGCTGCGGCCAGTTCGCGCCCCAGGTCCGTGACCACATCAGGCGGTGGGGTTTCGGGAATTTCCACCTTGGTGAGCTGGGCGATATAGGACCCGGTTGCGTCGGCGGCGGTGACGACCTCACCCGGTTTGGCGGCGAAGAGCTTGGCGAAGAGGGCCGGCGGTGTCGTGTCGTCGCGGCTGGGCCGGCGCGGCAGCGGCGGGGAGGTGGCTGCCTTGAAGCCCCTCTCGGCGGCGACAGCGGTGAGGCCGATGTCTGGTTTCACGGCGGCGGCGAGTTCTTCGGCCGTCCTGGCGACTTTCTCGCGCCGCTTGTCGGCCTGCCAAGCCTCGACCGCCTGATCCTTGACCTCGGCAAGGGGCTTGACCGCGGGAGGGGTAACCTTGCTCACCCGCACTGCAAAGATCCCGCCGTCTGGGCTTTCCGTCACCCGGCTCGTCCGCCCCTCATCCGTCGCGAAGACCAGCTTCAATACGGCGTCGGTGGGCAGCGGCAGTGCGACGGGTTTTCTTTCGAGATCGGTTCCGCTCAGATCGGCAGCCGCGACCAGGGTTGTCTTCAGGCCGAATTTTGCGGCAACATCCTCCAGGCTCGTGCCACTCGCCAGGGCGTCATCGATGCGATTGGCGATCTTGTAGATGCGATCTTCGGCCTCCTCACGCGACAGTTCAGCCTCGAGTTTGGGCCTGGCCTGCTCGTAGGTCTGAATGACCGGCGCCTCGATCTTGACGACCCGCAGGATGTGCCAGCCGAGCGGCGTCTTGACCGGCTCGCTCGCCTTGTTCAACGGCAGATCGAAGGCGATGTCAGACAGTACCTTCGGCATCTCTTCGCGCCGCATCAGACCGAGCTCGATCGTTTCAGGGTCCTGCCCGGCGATTGTCGTCGCAACCTCCTTCCAATCCTTGCCAGCGGCGAGCGCCGCCGCGGCCTCCTTTGCCTTCTCCTCGGAGGGTGCCAGGATCTGCTGAACCTCGCGCTGCTCGGGGAGCTGGAACTCCTCCTGCCGCTGATCGAATTCCTCCCTGAGCTTCGCCTCCGGAATTTCGATGCCTTCGATGTCCGACGGGCTGAGGCTGGCCAATGTGAAGCCCCGGTATTCCGGGGTACGGAATAGATCCTGATGGGTGTCGTAGAACTCCGTGAGCTCGGCTTCGCTCGGCTGCCCGACATCACCGGCCTCCGCGTTCGACAGCGCGACAATATCGGTAACGCGCTTCTCGTTGCGGTAGCGGTAGAGCGGATCCACCAGCGATTGCGGCGCCGTCGCTCCCGCCGTCAATGCCTCCAACAGATCATTGCGTGGAATGTCGCGTCGCATCATTGCGACAAATTGGTCCTCGTTGAGGCGGCTCTGGGCGAGCACGGCATTGAAAAGAGCGCGGTCGAAACGGCCGTCTGGCGCCCTAAATCTCGGATTGTCGGTGACGGCGCCGCGGATGACTTCGTCGGAGACGTCGAGCCGTAGTCTAACGGCCTCTTGGTCGGCGACGCTACGGTCGATCAGCGCTTCGAAGATCGTGTCGATGATTCCCATCTTTTTGGCCTGCTGAACATCGACCGCGGCACCAAACCGCTCTCTTAGCCGATCGAGCTCCCGCCGTACGGCCGCCTGCAATTCCTCGCCGCGGATACTCTGGTCGCCGACGGTGGCGATCACCGAATCAGTCGAGCGGTTGCGGAAAATGTCTCCGATGCCCCACACCCCGAAGGTCAGGATCAGGAGACCGAACAACACTTTGACGACGAGAGAGCCCGCTCTCGAGCGGATGGCCTGGAGCATGGAGGCAGGTGGCCTGGTTCTAGCGGCCCGGGCCGGTTGACCCGCCCGCGTGCCGGTGTGATCTTGGAGGCAGAAGATAGAGACGGACCCGTGGGGTCGCAACATGGCGGTTCGGACAAAACTCGTCGCCGGCAATTGGAAGATGAATGGGCTGCGCGAGGATGGCGCAGCGTTGGCGCGCGCCCTCGTGCAGCGAATGGTCGCGGCGGGAGCAGGCGGGCCCGACTGCGAGCTGCTCGTCTGCCCGCCGGCGACCCTGCTGACGATAGTGGCCGGTCTTATTGCCGGCAGCGGCATCGCTCTCGGCGGCCAAGATTGCCACGCGGCCGCAAAGGGAGCGTTTACCGGCGATATAAGTCCCGAAATGCTCGCCGATGCCGGTTGCACCCACGTCATTCTCGGGCATTCGGAGCGCCGCTACGGCCACGGCGAGGACGACGCGGCAGTGCACGCGAAGATCCTCGGCGCCTGGCGCGCCGGCCTGACCGCGATCCTCTGCGTCGGCGAGACGAGGGCTCAGCGCGAGGCCGGAACGGCGGTCGATATCGTTGCCTCTCAGCTCGCGGGATCGATGCCGAGCGACGCTGTGCCCGACAACCTCGTCGTCGCCTATGAGCCCGTCTGGGCGATCGGCACCGGGCTGACGGCAACGCTCGAAGACATCGCGGCGACGCACGCGGCCATCCGCACCTGTCTGCCCGCGGGAACGCGGATCCTCTACGGCGGCTCGGTCAACCCGCAGAATGCCGCGAGCATCCTCGACCTCACCGAGGTCGACGGCGCGCTGGTCGGCGGCGCCAGCCTGGACGCCGAAAGTTTTTGGACGATTGCCCGGAGTTGCCCCTCACTCCGCATAGCGGGAGGGTGAGGGGCGAGAACGCGATTTGTTGTCGCTTCTGGTCAGCCGCCTGCGGAGTGAATAAGTAAACCGGATGATCATTGTACTTTTTGCTGTGCACGTCCTGGTCGCGATCGCCCTTGTCGGCGTCATCCTGCTGCAGAAGAGCGAGGGTGGTGCCCTCGGCATGGGCGGCGGCGGCATGTCGGGCTTCATGACGGGTCGTTCGACGGCCAATCTCTTGACCCGGGCGACCGCAATTCTCGCGGCTGCGTTCATGATGACGAGCGTGTTGCTGGTGGTCATGCACAATCGCGAGCGCGCTCCGCGATCGATCATCGAGCAGGGCAGCCCGGTTATTCCCGCGGCACCGGCTCCCGCACCACTGCAACCGCCGCCCGCGGAGCCAGCCCAGCCGACTGTGCCGCTCGCCCGTTGAGCTCGTGATTCGCAATTGGTACCTCCGGACCGGCCGAGCCTCGCGATCGCGAGGGACGGCTGATTTGGCAATTCGGTATTTAGCTTTGGGATGCGGCCACCTGATGCTGTAGACTGAGATTCCATGACGCGGTTTATCTTCATCACCGGCGGCGTGGTATCCTCTCTTGGCAAGGGTCTGACGGCGGCGGCGCTCGGTGCCCTGCTGCAGGCGCGCGGCTTCAAGGTCAGGCTGCGCAAGCTCGATCCCTACCTGAACGTCGACCCCGGTACGATGAGCCCCTACCAGCACGGCGAGGTGTTCGTCACCGACGACGGCGCCGAGACCGATCTCGATCTCGGCCACTACGAGCGCTATGTCGGGGTCGCCGCGCGGCGCAGCGATTCGGTCACCACCGGGCGGATCTACTCCACGGTGATCGGCCGCGAACGGCGCGGCGAATATCTGGGCGCGACGGTCCAGGTCATCCCCCACGTCACCGACGCGATCAAGGAGTTCATCCAGGCCGATCTCGCCGACGAGGATTTCGTTCTTTGTGAGATCGGCGGCACGGTCGGCGACATTGAAAGCCTCCCGTTTCTCGAAGCGATCCGCCAGCTCGGCAACGAGCTCGGCCGCGAGCGGGTTCTCTTCGTCCATCTGACCCTGGTGCCCTGGATCCCATCGGCGGGTGAGCTGAAAACCAAGCCGACCCAGCATTCGACCAAGGAATTGCTCGGGCTCGGCATCCAGCCGGACATCCTGCTGTGCCGTTGCGACCGGCCGATACCGCCTGCTGCTCGCAAAAAGATCGCGCTGTTTTGCAATCTGCGTGAAAGCCGGGTGATCCCAGCCCTCGACAGCGACACGATCTACGCGGTTCCCGCGGCCTATCACCTGGAGGGGTTCGATCGGGAAGTGTGCCTCCATTTCGGCCTCGATGCGCCCGAGCCCGATCTCGATCCGTGGAGTGAAATCGTTAGCCGGATCTATAAACCCGAGGGACGGGTGACGATCGCCATCGTCGGCAAGTACACGCATCTGCCCGACAGCTATAAATCCTTGGCCGAGGCGATGACTCATGGCGGCATCGCCAACAATGTTGGGGTCGATCTCGACTGGATTGATTCCGAGGTTTTCGAGGCGGACGGGGAAGCGGTCCGCCAGCTCGAAGGCGTCCACGGCATTCTCGTGCCGGGCGGGTTCGGCGAGCGCGGCTCGGAGGGCATGATCGAAGCCGCACGCTACGCCCGGGAGCGCCGTGTTCCATTTTTCGGAGTCTGCTTCGGTATGCAGATGGCCGTGATAGAGGCCGCGCGGCATCTCGCAAAGCTTCCCGGTGCCGGTTCCAGCGAGTTCGGTGCGTGTGAGCATCCGGTCGTCGGGCTGATGACCGAGTGGGTACGTGGCAATACGCTGGAGCGTCGCGAAGTGGACGGGGATCTCGGCGGAACGATGCGGCTCGGCGCCTATGAGGCCTTGCTCGCGCCCGAGAGCCGGGTAGCGCTGATCTACGGAACTACCCGAATCAGCGAGCGGCATCGCCATCGCTACGAAATCAACATCGGCTACAAGGATACTTTGGAGCAGGCCGGGCTGTGTTTCTCAGGCATATCACCTGACGGCATGTTGCCCGAGATCGTCGAACTCCCCGATCACCCCTGGTTCATCGGGGTGCAATTCCATCCGGAGCTCAAATCAAAACCGTTCGAGCCACACCCGCTCTACACCTCGTTCGTTCGCGCCGCGCTCGACCAATCGCGTCTTGTGTAAGGTCCCGGCATGACCCACCGTCACGTGGCCATTGGCGACGTCACTATCGGCAACGACCTGCCGCTGGTGTTCATTGTCGGGCCGAACACACTGGAGTCGCGCGCGCATGCGCTGGAGATGAGCGCCGCACTCGCGGAGATCGCACGCGGCCTCGGGATCGATCTGATCTACAAAACCTCGTTCGACAAGGCGAACCGGTCCTCGGTGGGCTCCTCGCGCGGCATCGGCCTCGAGGCAGGGTTGCCCATCCTCGCCGAGATCCGCGAGCGCAGCGGGCTGCCGGTGCTGACCGATATTCATGAGCCTGGGCAATGCGCGCCCGTCGCCGAGATCGTCGACGTCCTGCAGATCCCGGCGTTTCTTTGCCGTCAGACGGATTTGCTGCTGGCGGCGGGCACGACCGGGAAACCGGTCAATGTCAAAAAGGGTCAGTTCCTGGCACCGTCGGATATGAGGAATGTCGCCGCTAAGATCGCCTCCACCGGCAACGAGCGGATCCTGCTGTGCGAGCGCGGCGCGAGCTTCGGCTATAACACGCTCGTGGTCGATATGCGCGCGTTGCCGATCATGGCGCAGACCGGCTACCCGGTCGTCTTCGATGCCACACACTCGGTTGCGCAACCGGGCGCTCTCGGGGACCGTTCGGGCGGCGAGCGCGAATTCGCTCCCGTCCTCGCTCGTGCCGCGGTTGCGGTGGGGATCGCCGCCGTATTCATCGAGACGCATCAAGATCCCGACCACACCACCGGCGCAGAAGGGCCGACCATGGTGCCGCTGAAGGCGCTGCCGGAGCTGCTGGAAAACCTGATCGCCTTCGACCGGCTCGCCAAGGCTCGGCCAATGAGTGCGATCTAGAGAGTTCTCCCTCTCCCCCACTCGGGGAGAGGGCAGAGTGAGGGGTCTATCTGAGGAGATTGCCGTGACCGCGATCGCCGATATTCATGCACGGGAGATCCTCGACAGTCGCGGCAATCCGACGGTCGAGGTCGATGTCACGCTCGAGACGGGGGCGATTGGCCGCGCCGCCGTCCCGTCGGGTGCCTCGACCGGCGCGCACGAGGCAGTGGAAAGGCGCGACGGCGGGACGCGCTTTGGCGGCAAGGGAGTTCGTCAGGCCGTCGATTCGGCAAACGGCGAGATTTTCGACGCGCTCTCGGGCGTTGACGCAGAAGATCAGCTGGGCATCGATCGCACGCTGATCGAGCTCGATGGAACGCCAAACAAGAGCCGGCTCGGCGCCAACGCAATTCTCGGGGTCAGCCTCGCCTGCGCCAAGGCTGCCGCAGCCGAATCCGGTGTCCCGCTCTACCGCTATGTCGGCGGGGTCTTCGCCCGTACCCTGCCGGTGCCGATGATGAACATCCTCAACGGGGGCGTTCACGCCGACAATCCAATCGACATCCAGGAGTTCATGGTGATGCCGGTTGGCGCGAGCTCGGCATCAGACGCCATCCGGATCGGCGCCGAAATCTTCCACACCTTGAGAAGCAAGCTCGCCGATGCCGGTCATAACACCAATGTCGGCGACGAGGGTGGTTTTGCGCCAAACCTTGCCTCGGCTGATGCAGCACTCGGTTTCATCACTCAAGCGATCGAGACCGCCGGCTACCACCCGGGCGACGAGATCATGCTGGCCCTCGATCCGGCCGCGAGCGAATTCTATCGCGACGGCGCGTATCGCCTCGCGGGCGAGGGCAAGACTCTCGATGCCGCTGGGCTCGTCGCATACTGGACAGATCTAGTCCACCGATATCCGATCGTCTCGATTGAGGACGGCATGGCCGAGGATGATTGGGACGGCTGGCGCCTGCTCGCGCAGGAGCTCGGCGGCAGTGTTCAACTCGTCGGCGACGATCTCTTCGTCACCAATCCGCGGCGGCTGCGCGATGGGATCGAGCGCGGCATCGCGAATGCTTTGCTCGTCAAGGTCAACCAGATCGGCACCTTGTCCGAGACGCTCGAGGCGGTTGAGATCGCCCAGCGGGCGGGCTGGGGAACGGTGTTTTCGCACCGCTCGGGCGAAACCGAGGATGCGACCATCGCCGATCTCGCGGTCGCAACCAATTGCGGCCAGATCAAGACCGGATCGCTGTCGCGATCCGACCGGCTGGCCAAGTACAACCAGCTGATCCGGATCGAAGAGCAGCTCGGAGCCTCTGCTGTCTTTGCCGGACGCGCTGTGCTGCGACGGTAACCCGCGCGTCAAATCTTTGTCTCTACGCTCGTGATTGTTGACGGCCGGAACCGCAGGTGATCCTTTACCGCCATGATCGTGTTGCGCGAATTACAGCGGCGCGCCCATCTGATTGTC
>DATNKF010000139.1:0-9219 GCA_035603555.1 Allostellaceae bacterium | reverse complement strand
GGCGGGCTCTTTCCGCCGCTCAAGATCACCCCCGAGGATCACGAGGGCGGTGGCTGGGTGCAAATTTTCCAGGTCAAGGGCGGCAAATTCGTCAAGGAGACCGACTGGTTCCGCGGTTATCCGGAAGTCGTAGCCGCGGCGGTCAAGAAGGCGGAGTGAGCTCGCCAGTTCCTCCAGAGGCAACCAATCAAGGAGGCGCAGAATGAGGAGATTATCGCGGGTCACGCTGGCGCTCACCGCCGGTGCGACGGCCGGGCTCGGCCTCGCCGGAAGTGCGGCGGCGCAGCAGAAGGAGGTGATCGTCGGCCAGATGTGCGACCGCACCGGGCCGACACAGATCAATGGCATGGTCCTGTGTCCCGCGGGTCATGATTATTACAACCTGATCAATTCGAAGGGCGGGGTCGAGGGCTACCTGATCAAGGCCGAGGAACTCGACCACGAGTACAAGGTCCCCCAGGCGGTCGAGGCCTACCAGAGAATGAAGGGAGACGGCGCTACCTCGATCATGGCCTACGGTACGCCGCAGGTGCAGGCGCTGAACCAGAAATTTGCCGAGGACAAGATCCCCGGCACCTCGCCGGGTTTCGGCATCGCCGCCTCAGCCGACGGCAAGCGCTTTCCCTATCTGTTCCCAATCGCGGCGACCTATTGGTCGCAGGGCGCGGGTGCGATCCAGTTCATCAAGGACCGGCTCGGTGGTAATCTCGAAGGCAAGAAGATCGCCTACCTTTTTTATGACAACCCAGCCGGCCGCGAGCCCATCCCGGTCATCGAAGATTTGCAGAAGCTTGAGAAATTCGAGCTGAGAACCTTCGCCGTACCGCCGCCCGGGGTCGAGATGGGCGCGCAGCTGCTCGACATCACCCAGCGCTACCGGCCCGACTTCGTGATTGCCCACCTGTTCGGCCGAGCCCCGTCGGTGGCCATTAAAGAATTGAAGCGCAACGGCTATCCGCTGTCCAAGGCGATGGGTCTGGTGTGGGCCTCAGCCGAGGCCGATATCCTGGCCGCCGGCGGCTGGGCGGTCGCCGAAGGCTATCACACGCTGCAATTCGCCGGTGCCGGCGACGACTACCCCGTCCGTCAGGAAATCAAGGCGATGTACAAGGCGCAAGGCAAGGAGCCGCCTAAGGAGATGGACGACACGGTGGTCTACAACCGTGGCATCCTATGGGCCGCCGTCCATGTCGAGGCGATCCGCAACGCGCTGAAGGCCAACGGCGGCAAGCAGCCGACCGGCGAGGACGTGAAGAAGGGCTTCGAACAAATCCACGATTTCGGTTTGGGAGGACTGGTTCCGCCACTCAAGGTGACCGGGGGGGACCATGAAGGCGGCGGCTGGGTGCAGGTGTTCCAGGTCAAGGGCGGCAAGCTTGTCAAGGAGACCGAGTGGTTCCGTGGCTATCCGGAGCTCGTCGCCCAAGCGGTTGCCAAGGCCGAATAGTCGGGCTCGGTCCGAGGCGGAAACGATGCTCGCGCTCAATAACATCGAAGTCGTCTATGACGGCGTCATCTTGGTGCTGAAGGGTGTATCGCTGTTCGCCGAGGAGGGCTGCATCACCACCCTGCTCGGCGCCAACGGCGCCGGAAAGACCACGACATTGAAGGCGATATCGGGGTTGTTGCGCACCGAGCGTGGGGAGGTCACCAAGGGCACGGTCGAGCTCGACGGCGAGCGGCTCGACCAGCTGCCGCCCCACACTGTCGTGAAGCGCGGCGTGACACAGGTGTTCGAAGGAAGACGCGTCTTCGAGAATTTGACGGTCGAGGACAATTTAATTGCCGGTGCCCATACGCGCAGCAATTTTGCTGTGGTCCGCGAGAGCATCGGCCGCGTCTACGACAACTTTCCGCCGTTGAAGGAGCGTCGCTACCAGGCCTCGGGCTATCTTTCGGGCGGTGAGCAGCAAATGCTGGTGATCGGCCGAGCGTTGATGTCCGAGCCCAAAGTAATCCTGCTGGACGAGCCTTCACTCGGCTTAGCGCCGCGGCTCGTCGAGGAGATCTTCGGCATCATCCGCCGGCTGCGCGAAGAGCGCAGCCTGACAGTGCTCCTGGTCGAGCAGAACGCCGCGATGGCCCTCGATATCGCCGACCACGGCTACGTCATGGAAAACGGCCGCATCGTCCTCGAGGGCCCGGCCGAAGCCTTACGGCAGAACTCCGACATCAAGGAGTTCTATCTCGGGCTCAACGAAGTCGGCACACGCAAATCCTATCGCGACCTCAAACACTACCGGCGCCGCAAGCGCTGGCTGTCGTAGGCGATATGGTCTGCTAGATTGCTTCGCCTCGCTCGCAATGACGGCATTAGGACAGTCATTGCGGGGGGCGAAGCGACGAAGCAATCTGGATGGCCATGAACACCCCTCTTCCCCGCATTGCCGTAATCGGCACCGGCGGCACAATCTCCTCGCTCGGGAGCTCGAGCCTCGATGTGCTCGACTATCCCGATTTCGGGCAGAAGCTCAGCTGCGAGGCGCTGCTCGATCGCTTTACGGAAACCCGGCTCGTCGCCGACCCGGTGCCCGTGACCTTCCGCCAAGTCGGCAGCACCGAGATCGGCCCCAAGGAGTGGGTCGAGCTGCGGGGGCTGATCCACCGGATCGCTCGCGACGATCCGGCAGTCGCTGGGTTCGTCATCCCTCACGGCACCGCGACGCTCGAGGAGACCGGGTTTTTTCTGAACTTGACGCTCGCAGTTCGACAGCCGGTCGTCCTTGTCGGGGCGCAGCGTCCGGCGAGCGCGCTCGGCACCGACGCCGGGATCAACCTCGTCAATGCCTTGCGCGTCGCCGGATCGCCCGAGGCGCGCGGCAAAGGCGTGCTCGCCGTGCTCAACGACGAGATCCACGCCGCGCGCGACGTCGTCAAGACCTCGACCTACCGGGTGCAGACCTTTCGCTCGCTCGATTTCGGCGCGCTCGGCCATGTCGACGGCGACGGCGTGCATTTCTACCGCAGCCCGTCGCGCAAACACATGCCCGACACACGGTTTGCCGCACTCGATCTCGGGGCGCTGCCGCGCGTCGATATCGTCTATTCCTATGCCGGCGCCGATGGCGCGGTTGTCGACGCAGCGGTTGCCGCCGGCGCCCGCGGCCTCGTCTCGGCAGGGTTCGCGCCGGGGAGCCCGACCCCGGAGCAGCGCGTGGCGTTCGAACGCGCGGCGAAGTCCGCGGTCGTCGTCGTGCAATGCAGCCGCGCCTTCAGCGGCCGTGTCGCCCCGCGCCGCCGCCTCCGCGAGAGCGGGATCGTCGCCGGCGAGGATCTGAGCCCGCAAAAGGCCCGCATCTTGTTGATGCTGGCGTTGACGACGACAACTGACATCGCGGCGATCCAAGAGGCATTCTCGACTTATTGAGGTCTCCCGCCGACCCGGGGTGGTGTTCTTCTTTTCCCTGCTAATCGACGGCGCTCTCGCGGGCGCCATCTACGCGCTGGTCGCCCTCGCCTTCGTGCTCGTCTACAAGGCCTCGCGCATGCTCAATTTCGCGATCGGCGAATGGGTCATGTGGGGGGCGCTTCTGGCTGCCGCCGGCGTGCATGCCATCGGGCTGGGACCGGTCGGAGCCGTTGTCTTCGCTTGTGCCGGCATGATAGCGCTGGCTTTCACCTTCAGCCGGCTGGTCTTGCGCCGAATGACCGCGCCCCCGGCGATCACCCTGATCATGCTTACACTCGGTTTGGGGGCGGTCATGCGGGGCGTCGCCGCTGTGATCTTCGCCGGAGTCCCGACTGCCATTTCTCTTCCTATCCCGCTTGACCCGATCGTAATCAGCGGAGTGCCGATCGCGCCCGACAAGCTGGTTGCAGCGATTATTGCGGCCCTGTGCATCGCAGTCGTCGGCGCCTTCTACCGGCGCACCCGCACGGGTCTGGCGCTGCAGGCCATCGCCGATGACCGGCAGACGGCAATGTCGGTCGGGATCGACGTCGATCATCACTTCCTCATCGTCTGGGCGATTGCAGGGGTAATCTCGGTCGCCGCGGGTGTGTTGTGGACCTTTGTCTCCGGAGGCGGCTTCGGGGTCACGCTGGTCGGGCTAAAAGTGTTCCCAATCGTCATTATCGGAGGGCTGGAAAGCATCCCGGGCGCGATTGTCGGAGCGATGATCATCGGCGTGTTGGAGAGCCTGGGCGCCGGCTATCTCGATCCTAGCCTCGGCGGCGGCTTCGGCAACATCGCCTCCTACCTTCTGCTGATCGCTATGCTGGTGGCGCGACCGGCGGGACTATTCGGTCGGGCACGGATCGAGCGGGTGTAGCGTTTCGACGCCCAATGTCCGACGAATTGGCAGCCCAGTTAATCATCCCGCGCGCAAGATGCGCTCGGCGGCGTCGGCGAAGACCTGGGCGCCGAGCACGATGTCTTCCTCCTTGGTGTCCTCGGACCAGTGATGGCTGACGCCGCCGAGGCTCGGGATGAACATCATGCCTGCCGGCATCCGGTAGGACAGGACAGCCGCATCGTGGCCGGCAGCGCTCGGCAGCCGCATGTGCATGCCCGGCGCATGGCGCTCGGCCGCCACTTCGATCTGGGCCTGGAAGCCCTGATCCATCGGGCGGGGTTCGCTGCGCGCGATCGGCTCGATCTCGACGCGGCACGGGCCGGTCCGATCGGCTTCGCCGACGAGGTCATGCAATGTCCTCTCGAACAGCACGAGCCGCTCGGGATCGGCGTCCCGGAACTGGACCTGCATCTCGGCCCGACCCGGGATGACCGAGGGCGCGTTCGGCTCGATCAGCATGCGGCCGATCGTCCACACCGTGCGCGGGCCGGCGATCTTCGGGAAGCGTTCGTGGATTCGCGTCGCCAGCCGCACCATCGCCACGCCGGCGTCCTTGCGCCGCACCATGCGGGTCGTGCCGGCATGGTTCTGTTCGCCGTTGAGCGACACCCGGTAGTTCCAAATGCCGACGATAGTCTCGACCACGCCGATGCGCAGCCCGCTGGTGTCGAGCGTGTCGCCCTGCTCGATATGCGCTTCGAGATAGCCGACATAGCGCCCGGGGTCGACCCGCTCGCGCTGACGATCGGCAAAACCGGCGCGCTTCAGAGCCTCGCGCAGCGGTGTGCCGTCGTCGCGACCCCGGATCCGGTCGATTTCTTCTTCGGGGAGGGCGTCGGTAAACGAGCGGCTGCCGAGAAAGTTGCCGTAGTGGCCCTCCTCGTCCGCCCAAGCGGCGACCTCGATGCCGAGCCCCGCACCGCCGGGGTCCACGGCAAAGGCCCGGGCCAGCTCGAGCCCGTAGATCACCCCGAGCGAGCCGTCGAGCCAGCCGCCATAGGGCTGGGTCTCGCTGTGCGAGCCGACCAACAGCCGCCGCCGGGCCGAGCGGTTGCGGCCGATCACATTACCGATGCCGTCAATCACCGCATCGAGCCCGGCCTCGCGCAGCTTGTCGGCGAGCCAATGCCGCGACTCGACATCGACCGGCGAATAAGTCGGGCGGTGGACGCCGGTCTTGTAGCGGCCGAATTCAGCGAGCCGTTTGAGATCGGCGACCACGCGTTGTCCGTCAATCATCGGCATGTCCAAGCCTCCTTTTGGCCGCAAGCCCCGGCAAGCGCTTGCGGATGCTGTCATTGCGAGCGCAGCGAAGCAATCTCGATGGGGCGAGGGCGACGGGGTCGAGATTGCGTCGTCGCGCCGCTCCTCGCAATGACACCGATCTTTGCTTATGAGTGGCGATAGCGAAAACCAACTGGATTCCCGCCATGCCCGACCGATCCTCGCCTCGCGTGGCACTCCTCGGCTTTTCGATCGAGTGCAACAAATTCGCGCCCGTGGCCACGAAAGCGCATTTCCTCGCCCGGACCTATCTCGAAGGCGACGCGATCCTTGAGGACGCGCGGTCGGCGACGCCGCGCATGCTGCCGGAGCTGCCCGGCTTCATCGCCGCGATGGACGCGTCGGGCGCGTGGACGCCGGTCGGCGTCGCGTTGGCGATGACCGAGCCGAACGGGCCGGTCGAGCACGGGTTTTTTGTCGAGCTGCTCGACACGATCGAACGACGGCTCCGAGCGGCTTTGCCGGTCGACGCCGTCTATATCTGCTCGCACGGTGCCGCACTGACGACCGAGGAGGACGACCCCGACGGGGTGCTGTTTGAAAAAGTGCGAGAGATCGTCGGGCCCGACGTCCCGATCGCGGCGACCTTGGACCTGCACGCCAACGTCTCCGAGCGTATGGTCGGATCGGTCGATGTCTTCATCGGCTATCGGACGAACCCGCATCTCGACATGCGCGAGCGGGGTGCGGAGGCCGCTGCAGCGGTCCGCGAGATGTTGGCAGGCGTCAAGCCGCAGCGCGCCTTCATCCGCCTGCCGATCGTGCCCCCGACGGTGACGCTGCTGACCGCCGCCGGGCCCTATGCCGAGATGATCGAGCTAGGCCAGCGCCGCATGAACCCGGAGATTATGAACGTCTCGGCGATGGGGGGGTTTGCCTTCGCCGACGCCGCTACATGTGGCCTCAGCGTGGTGGTGACCGCGCGGCATGACAAGCAGGCGGCCGAGGCGCTGGCACGCGAGATCGCCGAGCTCGGCTGGGCCAATCGGGCGCGGTTTTATCCGCGGCTCACCGCACTCGACGAGGCCGTCGAGAAGGCGCTCGCAGTCGGGCGCGCCCCTTCCTTGCCTGCCCTCGCCTTTGCCGATGTCGCCGACAACCCCGGCGGGGGCGGGCGCGGCAACACGACTTTCCTGCTGCGCGCCTTTTACGAGGCCGGCGTCACGGAAGCACTGCTCGGCGTCTTCTACGACCCCGATCTCGCCGCCGAGGCGCATTGCCGGGGTGTCGGCGCCCATTTCGAGGCACGGTTCAACCGTTCAGAGACCACCCGCTTCTCCGAACCCTACACCGCCCCTGCCACGGTTCTCTCGCTAACCGACGGCAATTGCGTCGGCCGTCGCGGCATCTATTCCGGATTGCGGCTCGAGCTCGGACCTTGTGCCGCGATCGGGGTCGGCGGGGTTACCGTCGTCGTGATCTCGCATCGGGTGCAATGCGCCGACCCTGTGTTTTTCGAGATGATGGGGCTCGACATCGGCCGGGCGCGCTCGGTCGTGGTTAAATCGCGTGGCCATTTCCGCGGCGGCTTCGACGAGTTCTTCGGCCCCGAGCAGATCGTCGAGGTCGACCTCCCCGGCCTAACCTCGCCTATGTTGAGCCGCTTCTCGTGGACCCGGCTGCCGCGCCCGGTCATCCCACTCGACGAGAGTGTCGAGTGGCGGCCGCCCGCGTAATTTCTGAAGCCTGACGGAGGGACCGCTATGAGACTAGGACGTTATTTGGCCGCGATGGGGTTGACTATGCTTCTCGTGTCGCCCGTGGCCGCGCAGACTACTTCCCCATCTAAATCGCCGACCCCTCCCGCGGCCACCGCGCCGAGCACGACCGGCAAATCCGAGAAGGCGGGCGAACTGGTTGATATAAACTCGGCGAGCGCCGAAGAACTCGATAAGCTGCCAGGCATCGGTCCCGTCCGTGCCCAAGCGATCATCGCCCATCGGCCGTATAACGGGAAGGACGATCTCACAAACCGCAAGATCATTCCTGCGAACATCTATAGCGGGATCAAGGACAAGATCATCGCGCGGCAAAAATAGTCGCTCGGGAAACGAATTTTTGTCGTCTTGCGCGGACTTGATCCGCGTATCCACGTCTTTGTCTCGACCGCCCTAAGGCGAACTCTGGTCGATATACGCCGTTGCTCACGCCGCGTCGTGAAAGATGATCCCGAGCGTGAAACGCCGGCCCGAGCGGATCCGACTGACGCCGTGGCGCATCGTCACCCGGTAAGGGCCGCGAGTGCCTTCGACCGGCCGATGATGGACCGGGAAGATGACGGCCTCAGCCTGCCGCAACGGCACGACCTCGCCCTTTGACTGGGCGCGCGGCCGCTGCTCGACCAGCAGGAACTCGCCGCCGGTGAAGTCGTCCTCGGGCGCGCTGAGCAGCACCGTCAGCTGCAACGGGAAGACCAGATCGCCGTAGAGGTCCTGGTGCAGGCAGTTGTAGTCGCCGGCCGCGTATTTAAGGATCAGCGGCGTCGGCCGCTCCTGGCCCGCTGCATGGCATTCTTTGAGATAGGCAGCGAGCGCCGGCGGAAATCGGCCCTCCTCACGAAGGCGTTCCCGCCAGCGATTGGCGATTGGCGCGAGCTGTGGATAGATCGCCTGGCGCAGCGCCTCGACGACGCTCGGCAGCGGGTAGCGCAAATATTTGTACTCCCCGCGGCCGAAGGCGTGGCGCTGCATGACGACGCGGCTGCGAAACTCCTCGTCGCGGTCGTAGAGTGCGGCAAGCCCGCGACACTGCTCGGCCGTCAGCAGTGCCGCAGTCGTCGCATATCCGCGCTCGTCGAGCGACGATGCGACGGCTCGCCAATCGACCGCGGCGACGCGCTCCACCGCCGCGGCTTCAGGCCGCCGCCTCATCGGGAGCCACGGCTGCACGTTCGCGGGCGAGCAATTCCCGCTTGCGCTCCAGCCCCCAGCGGTACCCGCCGAGATCACCGTCGCTGCGGATCACTCGATGACACGGCACGATGAGCGCCAGCTTGTTCGCCGCACAGGCCTGGGCGACGGCGCGCACGGCCTTGGGCTGACCGAGGGCGACGGCGATTTCGGTGTAGCTGGCGGTCTTGCCCAGCGGGATTTTCTGCAATGCCCGCCAGACCCGCGCCTGGAACGCAGTGCCCCGGATGTCGAGCGGCAAGTCGAGGTTTTGATCGGGTGCGGTGATAAAGCGCACGATCCGGTCGGCCCAGCCCTTGAGCCCGGCATCCTCGGCGATCACCGCAGCCGCGGGGAAGCGTTGCCGTAATGCCTCACCGAGCCTGTCGCGATCGGCGCCGAGTGCCGTCATGCAGATGCCGCGCTCGGTTGCGCCAACGAGCGCCCAGCCGAGAGATGTCTCGACCGTCACAAAGCGGATCGTCTCGCCGCTGCCGCCGCGGCGTCGCGCCCCGGGGGTCATCCCGAGGCCGGCGGGTGCGGCTTCATAGGCCCGCGAGCTCGACCCGAATCCAGTGGCGTAGATCGAGGCGGCGATCGGCTGCCCGGCGTCGAGCTTGTCGCCGAGCCGGCCGAGCCTATGGCTGCGCGCGTAATCACGCGGGGTGACGCCGGTGATCTGTTTGAACACCCGATGGAAGTGAAAGCGGCTGATCGCTGCCGCGTCGGCGAGCTCGGCTAAGCTCGGCATG
>DATNKF010000138.1:0-3507 GCA_035603555.1 Allostellaceae bacterium | reverse complement strand
CGAGGTCGGCCGTTTCAGCAACGACTGGACGGGCAATGGCATCGTCGTCGAGGCGGTTGCCGACCCGAAGGTGGGCGGAGTCACCTGTCATCTCGTGCATTTCGACCGCAGCGTCATCGACCGGGTGACCAAGGGAAACTGGTTCGAGAACCCCTCGAACAGCGGGATCTCGTGCCAGCAGACCGGGCCGATCGTGATCGGCAAGATCGCCACCGGCGCCAAGGGCGAGGAGGTCTTCTCCGAGCGGATGAGCCTGTTCTTCAAGTCGATCGCGGTGCGCCGGATCTACGACAAGACCACCGACACATTGGTCTATGTCGCCTACAGCCGCCAGGTCCAAGACGCGAGCGCCAAGATGGGCCTGTCGACTGTCGCGCTCTTCAATGCCAACGCCACCTGGAGCAACGGCAAGCCCTAGCCTTCATCAAGAGCGTGGTCGGCCGCCATGGCAAAACCTATCCTCGCCGCCATATGGCGAGGTCGGAGGTGATGTCCCATGAAGCAGTTCGGCATCGGTCAGCCGGTCCGCCGCGTCGAGGACCGGCGCTTTATCACCGGCCGCGGCCGTTATCTCGACGACATCGGCCGGCCGCGCCAAGCCTACGCCTTTATGCTGCGCTCGCCGCACGCGCATGCGCAGATCCGCGCCGTGGACACGGCCGCAGCCCTCTCCGCGCCGGGTGTTCTCGCCGTCTATACCGGGGAAGACCTCGCCCGCGACGGGCTCGGGACCATCCCTTGTCTCAGCGGCGTCACCAACCGTGATGGCTCGCCATCGGTGATGCCGCCGCACCCGGCGATCGCCCGCGACAGAGTGCGGCATGTCGGCGACACCGTTGCCATGGTGGTGGCGGAGAGCGTCGCCGGCGCCCGTGACGCGGGCGAATTGATCGCGGTCGATTATGAGCCGCTGTCGGCCGCGGTCGACACCGAGCACGCTCTGGAACCTGGGCAACCCCAGGTGTGGGACGAAGCGCCGGGCAATCTTTGCTTTGACTGGGAGGTTGGTGACGGTGCCGCGGTGACGCAAGCGATGACCGGGGCGCGCCATCGCATTGTGCTGGAGCTCGTCAACAACCGCGTCGTCGTCAATTCGATGGAGCCGCGCGGCGCGATCGGCGAATACGATCCGGGCGAGGACGCCTACATCTTGTGGAGCTCGACCCAAGGATCGCATTTCCTCCGCAACCTCTTGGCCGAGACCATCTTCAAAGTCCCGGAGAACCGCATCCGGGTGGTGACCCCCGATGTCGGCGGCGGCTTCGGCATGAAGCTCTTCCTCTACCCGGAGCACGTGCTGATGCTGTGGGCGGCGAAAAAGCTCGGTCGCCCGGTCAAATGGACACCCGAGCGCTCCGACGCCTTCATGACCGACACTCAGGGCCGCGACAACGTCACCCGGCTCGAGCTGGCGCTCGACGATGCACTGCGGTTTCTCGCCCTCGATGTCGAAGTCTTGGCCAATATGGGCGCCTACCTGTCGAACTTCGCCCCGGAGATCCCGACCGGTTCGGGTGCGGTGATGCACAGCGGGGTCTATGCCATCCCGGCGATCCATGTCCGGGTCAAGGGTGTCTTCACCAACACCGTGCCGGTCGACGCCTATCGCGGCGCCGGCCGACCGGAAGCGGCCTACGCGGTCGAACGGCTGATCGACTACGCCGCCCGCCGGCTCGGTGTGATGCCGCAGGAGCTACGGCGGCGCAATTTCATCAAGCCCGAGGCAATGCCCTACCAAACTCCGCTCGGCCTCAACTACGACAGCGGCGAGTTCGCCCGCAACATGGATCAGGCGCTCGCCGCCGCCGACCTCGCCGGGTTTCCGGCACGGCGTGCTGAGGCGCGGGCGCGCGGCCGCTATCGCGGGCTCGGCCATGCCGTCTATATCGAGCAGTCGGGGTTCCCGCCCGACGAGTTCGCCGAACTGCGCTTCGACCCGAGCGGCACTCTGACGATCCTGATGGGGACGCAGTCATCGGGGCAGGGGCATCAGACCGCCTATACCCAGCTCGCCGTCGAGCGCCTCGGCGTCGCACCTGAGAAGGTTCGCGTGCTGCAAGGAGACACCGCCGCGATCTCCTTCGGCCGCGGCACCGGCGGCTCGCGCTCGCTACCCGTCGGCGGCGCGTCCCTGATCCAGGCTGCCGACAAGCTGATTGCCAAGGGACGCC
This sequence comes from Allostellaceae bacterium, assembly GCA_035603555.1. Classification (GTDB taxonomy): domain Bacteria; phylum Pseudomonadota; class Alphaproteobacteria; order ATCC43930; family CGMCC-115725; genus AP-15. The sequence continues at coordinate 1,336 of DATNKF010000138.1, read as the reverse complement.
GCATCGCAGCACACCTCTTCGAGGCCGCCGAGGCGGATGTCGAATTTACCGACGGCGCCTTCGCGGTCAGCGGCACCGACCGCCGGCTCGGCATCGAAGAGGTGGCGCGGGCTGCGTTCAACCCGGCGCAGCAGGCGCCGGGTGTCGAGCCGGGGTTTGCCGAAACCGGCAACTACACCCCGCCCCAGCCGACTTTCCCCAATGGCTGCCATGTCTGCGAGGTCGAGATCGAGCCCGAGACCGGGCATATCGATATCGTGCACTACCGGGTGGTCGATGATTTCGGTACGGTGATCAACCCGCTGCTGCTCAAGGGCCAAGTGCAAGGCGGGGTCGCACAAGGAGTCGGTCAGGCGATGCTCGAACGCTGCGTTTTCGATCCCGAGTCGGGACAGCTCCTGACCGGTACGCTGACCGATTACTGCCTGCCGCGCGCCGACGACCTGCCGGCGATCGAATTCGCGTACAATGTCGTGCCGTGCCGCACCAACCCGCTCGGGGTCAAGGGAGCCGGCGAAGCGGGCGCGATCGGTGCCCCGCCGGCACTCGTCAATGCAGTCGTCGACGCGCTCGGCGAGCTCGGCATCGAGCATCTCGACATGCCGTTGACCGCGGAGCGGCTGTGGCAGGCGATCCACACCGCCGAGCGGCGGGCGGCAGCATGAGCACCGACCGTCGGGAAATGCTCGATATCGTATGCCGGATGGCGGTCGACGCCGGCGAGGCGATCCTTAAGGTCTATGCCGAAGAATTCGACGTTCGCCACAAGATCGACAAAACCCCAGTGACCGAGGCCGACCTCGCCGCCGAGCGGATCATTGTCGACCGGCTGATCTCGGCCTTTCCCGACATCCCCTGCATCGCCGAGGAATTGTGCGAGTCCGAAGGAATTCCGCCCTGCTGCGACCGCTTCTGGGCGATCGACCCGCTCGACGGCACGCGCGAGTTCGTCGCCCGGAACGGTGAATTCTCCGTCCTGATCGCACTCGTCGAGGAGGGGCGGCCGGTACTCGGCGTCGTGCACGGGCCGGCGGTCGGCTTGACCTACGCCGCGTGTGGTCCGGGCACCGCAACCCGCCGCCGCCGCGGTGGCGCCCCCGAACCGATCCGCGCGCGCACCCCGCCGGCGGACGGGCTCGTCGTCGTCCACAGCCGCTCGCACGAGAACAGCCGGCGGCTCGCCGAGTTCCTGCAGGATTATCCGGTGCAGGCGCGCAAGAGCTGCGGCAGCGCGCTCAAATTCGGCGTGATCGCCGCCGGCGAGGCGGACCTCTACCCGCGCTTCGGCACGACGATGGAGTGGGACACCGCGGCCGGCCAGGCTGTTCTCGAAGCC
>DATNKF010000137.1:0-4479 GCA_035603555.1 Allostellaceae bacterium | reverse complement strand
GCCACGGTCCAGGGGATCGGCGCCTCGCTGAGCGGGCTGGTTGCCGGCGAGATCGTCGATCACTTCGGCTACAGCTCAGCCTTTCTCGCGTTGGCCGCGGCCGCTGCGGCGGCCCTGACGGTCTTCGGCCCGAAACAGCCGACCGGGCGACGGTATCGCTGCCGTCCTAAGTCCGTTGCCGGCATCCCAGATCCAAGTCCCGGGCATCAAAATCAAGCTTTGTCCGCACTCACCCCGGCTGAGTATGCAGTTACGGCCGACCCAGCCCGCCTCAATGCGGCAGGGCGATGGTGTTGAAATCGTCGAGGAGGGCGGCGATGCGGCCGGTGTCGGACTGGTCCATGATCGCCCGCGCGCGGCGGGTGGCGGCGACCATGTCGAGGCTGCGGATGCGCTGCTTGACGCGCGGGATGCTGCGCGGCGTCATCGACAGGTTGCGCAGACCGAGGCCCAGGAGAAGAGCGATAAAGCGCGGATCGCCAGCCATCTCGCCGCAGACGCTGATCGGCATGCCGTGGCGCGAGGCCGCCTCGATGGCAAACTGAATGAGCCGCAATACCGCCGGGTGCAGTGGGTTGTAGAGATGGGCGACCTGCTCGTCGCTGCGGTCGATCGCCAAGGTGTATTGGATCAGGTCGTTGGTGCCGATCGCGAAGAAATCGGCCTCGGGCGCCAGCGCGTCGGCAGCGAGGGCGGCACCCGGCACCTCGATCATCGCGCCCAAGGGTGGCAGCGCCTGGGGGAGATGTACGCCGCGGCGTTTCAGCCGGCGGGCCACCCGCTCGAGCGCCTCGCGCACTTGGCGGATCTCCCCGGCGTTCGAGATCATGGGCAGCAGGATGCGCAGCGGCCCGTCGCAGGCCGCCCGCAACATCGCCCCAAGCTGCGGGTCCAAGAGCCGGCGGTGCTGCAGGGAGAGGCGGATCGCGCGCAGGCCGAGAGCCGGGTTCGCCGGCTCGGCGATGTGCTCGCTTAGCGGCCGCGCAATCTTTTCGCCGCCGAGGTCGAAGGTGCGCACGGTCACCGGCCGACCCTCCATTCCCCGCACCAGCGCAGAGAAGATGGCGTATTGCTCGTCTTCGCTCGGCAGATCGTCGCGGTTCATGTAGAGGAACTCGGAGCGGACGAGGCCCAAGCCCATCGCACCGTTGGCCAACGCCTGCGGCAGCTCGACCGGTAATTCGAGATTGGCCTCGAGCGTGATCTCGACCCCGTCGCGGGTCACCGCCGGCAATTTGCGTAGACGCGCCAAATGGCGCCATTCGCGCGCGAAGGCGTCGCGTCGCGCCTTATATTCGGCGATCGTTTGCGCGCACGGGCCGATGATGACGGTTCCCTCGGTCCCGTCGATCACGACCCTGTCGTCGGCCTCGGCGTGTTTAAGCAGGCCGGGGACGGCGAGCACCGCCGGCAGGCCGAGGGCGCGCGCCACGATCGCGGTGTGGCTTTCGACGCCGCCGAACTCGGTGGCGAAGCCGGCGACGTGTTGCGGATCCATCAGAGCCGTGTCGGCCGGGGACAACTCGTCCGCGAGAATGACGGCGCCTTCTCCCAAACCCGAATAAGTGACGTAGGGCTTCTTGATCAGGTTGCGGATGAGCCGTTTGCCGACGACCCGGATGTCCTCGATCCGAGCCGCCAGATAGGTGTCGTGCATCGATGCGAAGCTCTCGGCGATTTCGTCGATCTCGATTTCGACCGCGCGCTCGGCGTTGATCCGGGTCCGTGCAATGCGCTGGTCGACGCCGAGCACGAGGCGCGAATTCGACAACATCGCGAGATGCGCATCGAGCAGGTAACCGATCTCTTCGGCGGCCGATGCGGGAAGTCCCGAGGCTTTCGCCTTGAGCTTGCGCAGCTGGCGCAAGGAGACCGCGACCGCCTCGGCGAACCGACTGCGCTCGGCGTCGATCTCGGTCTCTGGAAGGTGGCTCTCGCGGACCGGGAGATCGCCGCCCTCGACGATGTGGGCCGGTCCGATGGCGATCCCCGGCGACACGCCCAGGCCCTTCAATCTGCGCTCGGCCGCGGCGCCCTGGTCCGCGACCCCGGAGAGTTCGTCAATCCTCATCGAATTTGCATTCGATCAGCCGAGCCAGCGCCGCCACCGCCGCTTCGGCCTCGCGTCCGGTGGCGGTCAGCTCGATCACCGCGCCCGGGGCCGCGCCCAGCATCAGCAGCTCCATGATGTCGCTGCCGGGGACCTCGGTCCCATTCTTGCGCACCCGCACCTCGGCGTCGAATTGTCCGGCGGTCTTGACGAACCGGACAGCGGCGCGGGCGTGGAGACCCTTCTGGTTGCAGATCGTCACGACCGCGCGCACGGCACCGTTGGGCGGTGCCGTGCGCCCTGCGGTTGGATCATTTGCAGGACCGGAGCTCATCGGCGGGCGTCGCTGAGCAGTTGAGAGGCGACGTTGATGTATTTGCGCCCCGCCTCCTGGGCGCCGAGCACGGTCCGTTCGAGGCTCTCGGTCTGGCGCAAGCTGGCGAGCTTGATCAACATCGGCAGATTGACGCCGGCAATGACCTCGATCTTGCCGCGGTCCATGACCGAGATCGCCAGGTTCGAAGGCGTGCCCCCGAACATGTCGGTCAACAGCACCGCACCGTCGCCGCTGTCGACCTCGGCAATAGAGCGCAAAATATCCTGGCGGCGCTGCTCCATGTCATCTTCGGGGCCGATGCAGACGGAGGCGATTTGGGCCTGCGTGCCAACGACGTGCTCAAGCGCGGCGGCAAATTCGGCCGCGAGCCGCCCGTGGGTTACCAGAACCATCCCGATCATCGGATTGCCTCTTGTGGAGCCGGGCTGCCGTCGTTCAGCTCGCGATGCCGGGCAAGACCGGCGTAAGAACACCGGGCGGCGGCAGATCGCGATGGGCCACCTCGGCATGCCGCCCCGCTTCGCGCAACCGCGCGGCCAGGCGCTCGGCGACGTATACTGAGCGATGGCGCCCGCCGGTGCAGCCGATGCCGATTGTCAAATAGGTCTTGCCTTCGGTCTCGTAGCGCGGCAGCAGCGGATCCAACAGCCGCCACAGCCGGGCAAAGAAGAGCTCGCAATCGGGGTCCTGTTCGATATGCGCGGCAACCGCCGGATCGCGTCCGGTCAGTGGCTGCAGCGCGGGAACATAATGGGGATTGTCGAGAAAGCGCACGTCGAAGATCAGGTCGGCATCGCGCGGGATGCCACGACGATAGGCAAACGAGGTCACAAAGACGCGCAGTCCGGACTGCTCGAGAGCAAAGTGGCCCGTCAACAAGCGCTTCAAATCGGCGGCAGTCAATAGAGAGGTGTCGATCACCAGATCAGCACGGTCGCGGAGGAGGGAGAGCGCTTGGCGCTCGAGCCGGATCCCATCCATGATCGGACGGTCGCCGGCGAGGGGGTGGGGGCGTCGGGTCTCCGTATAGCGCCGTTCGAGGCGCTCGTCATCACAGTCGATAAACAGCATCCTGAGCTGCCGGGCGCTCCCGCTGACGACGGTGTCCAGCGTTTCGAGCATGCTCTCGATTGCGAAACCGCGGGTGCGGGCGTCGGCGCCGACCGCGATCGCCGGCGCATCCGCCGCGGCGTTCTCGATCAGCGCCGGGACGAGCGAGAGCGGTAGATTGTCGAAGGCCTCGTAGCCCATATCCTCTAGTATTTTGAGGGCAGTCGATCGCCCGGCACCCGACATTCCGGTCACGAGAAGCACGCGAGCGCCGCCGGCCCTATTTGTCGGGCACGACATTTCGCGACCACCGCCGGTCATCATCGCCCCAGTATAGCGGGCAGCGGTGCGGTCGCCAACGCGCACAGCGCGAGTCGATGCGTCATCACGCCGGTTATATGCCCGACGGCAGACGAATGGAAAAGCGGGCGCCGCTGACGGCGCCGCTCATGTCCTTGCGGTTCTCGGCCCAGATCCGGCCGCGATGCGCCTCGACGATTTGCTTGGAAATCGACAATCCGAGGCCGGAATGGGTGCCGAACTTCTCGCCCGCGGGGCGCTCGGTATAGAAGCGGTCGAATATCGCCGTCAGCTTGTCCTCGGGGATGCCGGGTCCTTCATCTTCGACGGTCACGAGAACCGCCCTGCCGTCGTGCTGCGCAGTCAGCCGGATCTCGCCGTGCAGTCGGGTGAAGGAGATGGCGTTGGCGATGACGTTGCGAAAGACCTGCGACAATCGAGTTTCGATGCCCGGGACGACAAGCTCGCGGCCACGGTCGACAAGCTCGATTGTCAGCCGCGGCGTTCCACCCTCCCGCGTCGACTCGTGAATGTCGACCAGCGCCTCAAGCATTGCCCCGATGTCGATCGGAGCGAGTTCGAGGCGGCCAAGCTCGGCATCGAGGCGAGAGGCATCGGAGATGTCAGTAATCAGGCGATCGAGCCGTTCGACATCATCAAGGATGATCGCCATCAGCCGCCGCTGGTTTGCCGGATCTTCGATCCGCACCGCGGTCTCGACAGCGCTGCGCAGCGAACCCAG
>DATNKF010000136.1:0-2694 GCA_035603555.1 Allostellaceae bacterium | reverse complement strand
TTTGCCGCAATGGTTCCAGGGACCGGCGATGGCGCTGATCCTCGACCTGCCTTTCCCCGACGCCTTACGGGAGTGAGCTTCTTGGCAGCAAATTCGACGACCTCGGTCGACCCGATCGTCACCTCGGTCATCCAGCATCGTTTGCTGGCGATCGTCGAGGAGATGGGCGAGGCGATGCTGCGCACCTCCTATTCCCAGATCCTCAATTCCAGCCGCGACTTTTCGACCGCGATCTGCGACCTCGGCGGCCGGCTGATCGCCCAGGCCGAGCACGTGCCGATCCACGTCGGCGCCCTGCCCTTCGCTGCTAAGGCGATGACCGAGTTCTTTGGCGACGACATCCACCAGGGCGATGTCTTTCTGCTCAACGACCCCTATCACGGCGGCAACCACCTACCCGACCTGACGGCGTTTGTGCCGGTGTTTCAGGGCGACCGGCCGCGCTTCTGGTCGATCAACCGGGCGCATCAAAGCGACATCGGCGGGGCGACGCATGGCGCCTACAACGCTGCGGCGACCGACATCTGGCAGGAGGGTCTTCGTATCACGCCGCTGCGGCTCTGCGATCGCGGCGAGGTGCGCCGCGACCTCCTCGAGATGATCGCGACCAATGTGCGCCACCCCCGCGACTTCCGCGGCGATCTCGCCGCAATGATCGGCTCGGCACATGCCGGCGAGCGGCGCTTGCTGGCGCTCGCGGCCGAGTTCGGCTGGCCCGTCACGGATGCGGCGATCGAGGCGGTGCTCGACGGCGCCGAGCGCCAGACCCGGGCGGTGATCGCGCAATGGCAGGACGGCGTCTACCGGGGCGAGGCGCTGCTCGACGACGACGGTCGCGGCCACAACGACATCCACATCCGCGCCACGGTGACCAAGCGCGGCAGCGATCTCGTGATCGACCTCTCCGACTCGCACGAGCAGGTCGCAAGCTTCATCAACTCGTCTTACGCGAACACCTACTCCTCAGTCGTCGTAGCGCTATCCTATCTGATCGACCCGCAGACGCCGAAGAACGACGGCACCTTCCGCCCGATCACGCTGGTGGCTAAGCCGGGCACGGTGGTCTGGGCCAATCCCGGGGCGCCGGTCACGCTCGCCACCAATCATTGCGGCCAGGAGATCATCGAGGCGATCATCAAGGCGCTGGCGCCGGCCTGCCCCGAGCGTGCAATGGCTGGCTGGGGCCGCCGTTTCCGCGTCGCAATCCAAGGCACGGACCCTCGCTCCAATGTTCCCGTAGGCAAGCCGTTCATCTGGCATTTTTTCCAGGCGCGACCCGGCGGCGGCGCCTCGCCGGCGGGCGACGGCTGGCCGGGTGCCGGCGAATGGCAAGCGGCCGGCGGGATCAAATTCGGCAGCCTCGAAGTGACCGAGGTGCGCTTCCCGCTGTTCTTCCGCCGTCATGAATTTCGCCCCGATTCAGGCGGAGCGGGGAAATACCGCGGCGGGCCCGGCGGAGTGGTGGAGATGGTGGTCGAGACCACCGAGCCGACCGTCGGCAACACCGCGGGCGACGGGGTGCGTCATGGCGCCTGCGGCATCCTTGGCGGCGAGGACGGCGTGCCGCACCGCTACACGCTCCATTCCGAAGGGTGCCCGCCGCGCGCGATCAAGACCAAAGAAGTCGGCCTTATCGTTCAGCCTGGCGATGTACTTATCCTCGAATCGGGAGGCGGGGGCGGTTGGGGCGACCCAGCCCAGCGCAACCGCGATGCCGTGGAGCGCGATATCGAGAATGGGTTCGTCACCGAAGCGCCCCTCACCCTCCCGCTTCGCAGGTCCCTCACCCTCCCCGCATCGCGGGGAGAGGGCTGAGGTAAGGGGCACCGCGTGTATCGCATCGGCATTGATGTTGGTGGCACCTTTACCGATCTCGTCGCGGTCGACGAATCGGGCCAAGCGGCCCTGGCCAAGGTCCCGTCGACACCTGCCGATCCTTCGATCGGTGTGCTCGACGGGCTAGAGCTCCTGGCAAACACGCTCGGCCTCGATTTGGCGGCGCTGTTGGCCGAGACCGACCGTATCGTCCACGGCACGACGGTGGCAACCAACGCGCTCCTCGAACACAAGGGCGCCAGGGTCGGGCTGCTGACGACCCAAGGCCATCGCGACGTCATCGAGATGCGCGAGGGGCTGAAGGACGATCGCTATAATCTCCGACTCCCACCGCCCGAGCAGCTCGTCCCCCGGCGACTCCGTCTTGGCGTACGGGAGCGAACCCGCGCCGACGGCAGGATCGAGACCCCACTCGACGAGGCCTCGCTCGACCACGCGATCGAGGTCCTGAAGCAGGCAGAGGTCGAAGCGGTGGCGGTGTGCTATCTGCATGCCTGGCGCGACCCGAGCCACGAGCGCGCCACTCGCGATGCCGTCAGGCGCGCTCTGCCCGGCGCCTACGTCTCGCTATCCTCGGACGTGCTGCCGCAGATCAAGGAGTTCGAGCGGGTCTCGACGACGATCGTCAACGCCTATGTCGGCCCGGCCTTGTCGCGCTATCTCGAACGGCTCGAACGGCGCCTCGCCGACGCCGGATATACGGGGCCCACCCTGATCATCCAGTCGCACGGGGGGGTGGCGCCGATTGACGAATCGAGCCGGCTGGCAGCCGGTGGGGTGCTCTCCGGCCCCGCCGGCGGGGTCGCCGGCAGCGTCTATGCCGCGCGGTTGATCGGCGAGGGCAATTTGATCCCGTTC
>DATNKF010000135.1:0-2107 GCA_035603555.1 Allostellaceae bacterium | reverse complement strand
CGGCGAAGGGGTGGGAATGTCGTCGCCGCGTTTCATGCGTCCGGCTACGGCTTCTTCCAAACAATCGATCGCCTCCGACACCGCGTCTTCCCGCGAACGGGCGTCGGTAGCGGCCTCGGGAAAATCCGGGAAGGTTACAAGGTAGAAACCCGCCGAATCCCGTTCGATGTCGGCCGGGTATTCGAAATACTGTTCCATTGTTGACTACCTCAAATCGCGCCTGCTCAACCCTAGATCGGTGAGCATCTTGCCGAGGAGACCAGGGCCACACTCCTTCCGCCGATCCTTCACGACCGTGAAACGGTCCCGAAATAGAGCGTACCGTGGCTCCCCTTGCCGCAGTCTTGTCGAACCGCACCGGGACGCCGCGTGCCGTGCCCAACGCTGCGATTCGGCGAATGAACTCGCCCGCGGTCATCGATAAGCTCGGTCACATATGTCCGAGTGTCAATAGCTGCCCGTCACTATCGGTGAGGGACACACGCCGCGCCGGCTTCGAAAAATGCACCCGCAATCGGGCTGACGCCAAGTTTGCGGGTGGCCGTGACTGAAGCTGATCGCTTCCGGCCGTTAACTCAGCATCGTGATCCGGCTACCGGTCCAATCGGGCCGGCGGAGGCGGGCATGCGCTGCGGCCGTTGCGGCGATGCGCTCGCGCATACCGGGCAGCCAGGGGACGACCCGGCGGGCGGAGAGATCGATGTGCAGATACATCAGCTCTTGGGTAGCGGCACGCTGACCGCCGGCGAGGCTGAACATCTCGTGCGCGAGGTGCAGGCGCTTGCTGTCATTCCCGAGGATCTGCGTCGCGACCCGCACCCGCTCGCCGACCAGCAGCTCGCGCTCATAGAGATTGTGCGTCTCGGCGACAAAGGTCCCGTGGTTGGTGGCGTCCTTATATCCGCGGCCAATGCCGATGGCCTCGAACAATGCGTCGGTGGCGTAGTCGAACAGCACGACATAATAAGCGAGGTTCATATGGCCGTTGGCGTCGATCCACTCCGGCAGTACCTCGCCTTCGTACTGGTCGAACGGCGCCGGGATGGTCATCAGGCAGGGCGTGTAGCCGCGAGGATCGCTACCGGGTAGGCATAGTGGATCTCGTCGCCGTCGAGCCGGACCGGGACACCGAGCCGGTCATCCGCAGCCGAGGCCTTGAACATCTCGATGATCTTGAGATCGTCTCCCGGGTTCGGGAACGACCGGGCGAGCAGGCTCGGCACGTTGCCGCGCAGCTCGTAGAAGGCAGCATCGGGATCGGGAAGGCCTACCCCGGCGAAGAGGCCCTTGAGCTCGGTCAAGGTCAGGGCGCGGGAGTGCGAGGGGTCGCGCAGCTTTTCGAGTCGGTTGAACGCCGCCGCCTTCGCCGGGTCCTCGGACGCATAATCGTCGACGACGACGATACGCCCAGCCGGTGCGCAGACCCGAACCATCTCCCGCAGCACCGCCGTGGGGTCGAGAAAATGGTGACAAGAGAACCGTGTGGTAACGATCGTGAAGCTGCCGTCATCGTAAGGCAGCGAATAGACGTCGCCCGGCCGCCAGGCGACGTTCGTCAAGCCCTTGTCGGCCGCCAACTTGCGGGCCCGCTCGAGCATGGCCGGGGTCATGTCGATGCCGGTCGCCTCTCGAACGTGCGGCGCAAAGGCGCAGACGACGAGACCCGGGCCGCAGGCCACGTCGAGGAGGCGGTCGCCGGGAACAGGCCGAGCCGCCCTGATGATCATCCCAAGCGCCTCCTCGTCGGTGATCGCCGGGGCGGTGCTGAACACCGTCGCCTGGCGGGTGAACTGGTCGAGGATCAGGTCTTGGTGGTTCGCGTCGGCCATTCTCGCTCCGATCGTTAGCGGCGGCTCACAGCGGCCCGTTGGGCAGCACCAGCACCTTCCCGTTTCGGCCGCCCTGTTGTGCCCGGACCAACGCCGGCTTGATGTCCTCGATCGGATAGTATGAGTCGATCGGCGCCTTCAGCACGCCGCCGCGGATCTTAAGGGCGAGATCGGCATAGATCTCCCGCACCTGCCCCGGCGTGCGCTTGGCAAGCCCGCGCCCGAGATTAAAGCCGGTGATGCTGACGCCGCGCATGTTGAGGGCGGCGCGCGAAATC
>DATNKF010000134.1:0-8942 GCA_035603555.1 Allostellaceae bacterium | reverse complement strand
CCCTCAACGGCGTGGGCCTCAATATCAGCCGTGCCATCGGTCCCGCGTTGGCCGGCCTGGCTATTGGCGCACTCGGCATGGCGGCACCGTATTGGATCAATGCCTTGAGCACGTTCGCCGTCATCGCCGCGCTGATCTGGTGGCGCCCTCCCCAGCCGATCGCACAATCCCTGCCCGCCGAGGGCTTCGTCAACGCGATTCGCAGCGGTTTGCGCTACGCTCGCTATAATCCGGATCTGCGCGCGACCTTGATCCGGTCCGCCGGCTTCTTTCCGCTCTCGAGCGTCTATTGGGCGCTTTTGCCGCTTCTGGTGCGCGCACGAATCGCGGGCGGCCCGGAGACATACGGCATGCTCCTCGGCGCGATCGGCGCCGGCGCTGTTTGCGGCGCGTTCGTATTGCCGGCAGCGGCAAAGCTGGGTGCCGATCGGGTCATGACAGGGGCGACGGTCGGGACGGCACTTGCGCTCGTCCTGTTCGCCATCGCTCGTGAGCCCGCAACCGCCTTGGTCGCCTGCGTGCTTGCCGGAATTTCCTGGGTTGCCGCGATCGCCACCTTGAACGTATCGGCCCAATTTGCACTGCCGAGCTGGGTCCGCGGGCGGGGAATGGCGATGTTCGCAACCGTGCCGTTCGCGGGCTTGGCCGTCGGCAGCATCGTCTGGGGACAGGCGGCGCAGGGAATCGGGCTGCCGGCCGTTCACATCATCGCAGCTATCGCGCTGGTCGCCTCGGTCCCACTACTGCGGCGCTGGCGGCTTCAGACCGCCGCCGGTCTCGATCTCGCGCCGTCGATGCATTGGCCCGCTCCGTTACTCTCACACGACATCGAGCCCGACCGTGGTCCGGTGCTCGTCACCATCGAATACGTCGTCGCCGCAGTTGATCGCGCGGCATTTCTCGCGGCAATGGCGAAGCTCGCCGGCGAACGCCGGCGCGACGGCGCCTATGATTGGGGCATTTACGAAGACGCCTCGAAAGAGGGAGCCTTCGTGGAGACGTTTCACGTCGATTCCTGGCTCGACCACATGCGACAGCATCAACGCGTAACTAATGCCGATCGCGTGCTGCAGGATGCGGTGCACCGGTTCCACGCGGAAGGCATACCTGCGGTCAGGCATCTGATCGCGGCGCAAAGGAGCGTAGAGGCATGATCGAGTTTGGGTTCCTGATCGCCCGGCTGTGTCTGGCGGCCGTGTTCCTTTACAGCGGGGTGGATAAGCTAACGCATTGGCGGGCGAGCATTGAAGAGGTCAGGGGCGATGGACTCCCGTGGCCGGCAGCTTTCGCCGGCGCCACCGTCTTTACCCAGCTCGTCGGCGGATGCCTCGTTGCCACGGGATTGCTCGCATGGCTTGGCGCGCTGTTGCTCGCCGGCTTTACGGTTGCAGCCACGTTGCTCGGGCATCGCTTCTGGCTTCGCCGCGGAGCCAAGTTCCGGCACGAGCTGACGACCAGCCTGGAGCACGTGGCAATCGTCGGTGGGCTCCTCTTGCTCTCCGTCCTCGACTTCACCACCAGTGGCTAAAGGACCGGCAATGAGCGACCGGGCCCCCGCCGCAAACGCCGCGCAGACTGTAGCCGCCCACCGCGCCATCACCGAGTGCCGCGCCCGGATCCTCTATCGCGGGCCGGACGTCGCCGGCTACAACGAGCCGAAGGCGCTGGCGCAGCGCGGCTGAACTGGCACGGGGCCGGGGAGGGCGCCGAATCATCAAGGTTGAATTTATATCAGGTTTGTGCTATTTTGTCAAATATTAAAGTGCCCTTTTAACAACCAGACACCATCGGCGAGCGCGGCGAAATGTCGACCCAACGTCTCCCTGCTGCCTCCCTCAGAACCGGCAATCGCCTCCCTGCTGGCCGCATGCTCCTGTGGGTATCTAAGTATTTGATCTGGACGGTTTTATCGTCGATTTGTTCGTCGATTTGCGGCGCCGCGACAATTTTTCTCCCTGTTCTCAGGGAGGCGCTCGGACGCGGCTCGGCGCGGTCGGACGATCGCTACAATCCCGTCGCCCAGGCACCTCGCCGCGGCGAAGCTTCGCATAGCGGCGGATTTCTGCTCCCGAACATTGCCGCTCGCGTGAGCGGTCGATATAACCGCGGCTCCCTGCCGGCGGGAAGTGGCGATGACCATCGAACGAACGCTGTCGATTATCAAACCGGACGCGACCCGGCGCGACCTGACCGGGGCAATCAACGATCGCTTCGAAAGAAAGGGCCTGCGCATCGTTGCGCAGAAGCGCATACGGCTTTCGCCGACGCAGGCCGAACGCTTTTACGAGGTGCATGCCGAGCGTCCCTTCTATCGCAGCCTCGTCGATTTCATGACTTCGGGCCCGGTTGTCGTTCAAGTGCTCGAGGGGCAGGACGCCGTCGCGCTCAATCGCGAGATCATGGGCGCCACGGACCCGGCGAAAGCCGATCCCGGAACCATCCGCAAGGACTTCGCGCAGTCGATCGAGGCGAATTCGGTGCACGGATCGGATTCTGCCGAGAATGCCGAGCGGGAGATCGGCTTTTTCTTCTCGGCCATCGAAATATGCCCCTAGCCTGGGCGCCAGATTTGCATCGCGCCCCGTGACAGCAGTCTTTTTACGTTAGGAAGATTGCCATGCCAACGAGGATGATTATGATTAGGGCCAAACAATATTTAATCAGCCGCGTGAACCCGATCCACGTCTGTCGATGCCGCTCGAGTTCAGGATCGATCGCCGCCATAACTGCCTCGTCTACTTAACAATGGCCACAGCTATAGCCTAGCCAAGCGTCGCGGCCAACAGCTCGCCCGGTGGTTCGACAGGGTTCAGCACCGTCATTGTCGGAGCTTGCCATCCGTCGATCTCGACTATATCGGCGGTAACCCGTACGCGGCCCTCGGCGATCAACCTTACCGCGAGCGGATAGAGCCGATGCTCGGCTCCCAGGATCCGCGCCGCCAAGCGCGCCTCGCCGTCACCCGGTTGGATGGGCACGACCGCTTGCGCGATGATCGGTCCCGCGTCGACCTCGGGCCGGACGAAATGCACGGTACAGCCACTGAATCTCACGCCCGCAGCGAGGGCCCGCCGGTGCGGGTGAAGACCGGGAAAGGCCGGCAGCAGCGAGGGATGAATATTGACCATCTTGTCGCGCCAGGCCTCGACAAAGCCGGCGTCCAGCACGCGCATGAACCCGGCAAGGCAGACCAGATCGGCGCGCTGCTCGCGGAGGAGCCCGTTTGCCTCGAAAGCGAAAGCGGGTCGATCACTATGCCGAATTGCGACGCCGGAGATGCCGGCCGCTTCTGCGATCGTCAGTCCCGCGGCCTCGGCGCGGTCGCTGATAACCGACACGATCTCAGCCGGGTAAGCCGGGTCGGCGCAGGCGTCGATCAGCGCATGCAGGTTCGATCCTCGGCCTGAAATCAGTACACCCAGCCGGAGGCGCGGCATCTCCATGGCTCCGAGGAGGGTCCCAGTCCCGGGTTCGCGGCCTGGCGGTCCTGGCTGTCGATGGTGTCCTCACGAAAACTGCTGTATGACCGCTAGGCCGCGGCGGGTCGGCCGCGAAAATATCGGATCGGAGGCGGTTTGCAATGGCCTTGCCGCTGGAGTCCACGCTCGCCGGAGCCCGGATTCTCCGCCGTTGCGCCGGCGTTGCTCTGCTGTTGCTCGCCATGGCGATGCAGAGTGGGGGCTCGCTCGCGGAGGATCAAAGCACCAGCTTTTCGGCGACCGTCAAAGTGGATGCCGCCGCCGACAGCGCTGCCGCCGCGCGCGAGCTTGCCCGCCTCGATGGTCAGCGGCGGGCCCTCGGGCTCGTGGTCGATCGGCTGTCGGGCTCGTCCGACAACATCAAGCTGACGAAACTCGACGACAAGACGATAACCGATATGGTCGAGAGTTTCGAGGTGGCAAACGAACGCATGTCGGCGGTGCGATATCTTGCCGACTACACTTTTCATTTCCGCCCATCGAAACTCCGGCGGCTGGTGCGCGTTGCCGACACTCCGCCCGCCGAGGGAGGCGGCAAGCCAGCCGTCCCCGAGAGCAGCGGTAAGCCACCGGTCGTGCTGCCCGTCTACAAGGACAGCACGAGAACCGCGCTGTGGGACGACCCCAACCCGTGGCGTGAGGCTTGGGTGCAACGGTCGGGAGATGCCGGCGCAGTGCGTGTGACCGTCCCGCTAGGCGATGCAAGCGACTTGGCGGCAATAGATGCCGACCGCGCGGAGTCCGGCAAATCCGACGCGTTGGCAGCGATTGCCCAGCGCAATGGCGGCGATGAGACCATCGTCGCGCTCGCATCGGCAAAGCGCCAAGGCGATAGGCTCGTGGGCCTCGACATGAGCATCAAATGGTATCGAAGCGGGCGCCTTGCCGATGCTCAAGCGAACTTCGTCGACGCTCTCCCCGGTGAAAGCGAGGGCGACCTTCTCAGGCGGGCGGCGGATGCGGTTGCGGCTGGGGTCGCCGGCGGCGCGCGGAAGAACCCAGGCCAGCAGGCCATCCTCGCCGCGAGCGTTCCGATCAGCAGCCTCAGCGATTGGGTAATGGTGCGCGACCGGCTGGCGTCGGCGGCTGCCGTGCGCAGGGTCGACCTGCTCTCTCTCAGTCGGCAGGAAGCAAAGATCCAAATCCGGTACGTGGGTAGCGCTGAGCAGCTGAAATCCAGTCTCGCCGAAGTCGATCTTGGTCTCGGCGGCGCCGATCCCGTATGGCAGCTGCAGATTTCTAGTGCTACGGGTTCACGCTGACAGCTGCGGTGCGAGCGATATCCGGAATAATTGCTTTGTTTGGAGAACCTCCTCCAGCCGGCCGTCTTCTGCAAGGCTCGCCCCCGCTGCACGGGTTTGCGGCGCAACATTGCTAAGACCGCATCCGGGCCATGATAATGAGCACGCTCGAGCTCAACCTGCCGAATCTGATCTCGTTAGCGCGCCTTCTTCTAGTACCGGTTACGATTTGGCTGATTATCAGCGGCCGTTACGGTGCCGCCTTTTGGGTCCTCGTCGCCGCCGGCATTTCGGACGCGCTCGACGGGTTCATTGCCAAACGCTTCGACCGACGCACGCGAATCGGCGCGCTTCTCGATCCGGCAGCGGACAAGGCGATGCTCGTCAGTGTCTACGTCACGCTGGGAATGGCGCACCAACTCTGGACTTGGCTCGTCATCCTTGTCGTATTTCGCGACGTTTTGATCGTTGGCGGCTTCTTGCTCATCCAGGCGGTCGCGGTGCCGAAACAACATGATCCGCTGTACATCAGCAAGATCAACACTGGCATGCAGATAACCCTCGTCGGCTTCGTCCTCGCGCGGCTGGGTCTCGGTGCGGCCCCGGGCTGGCTTGATCTTGCCTTGAGCCTGGCGGTGGCCGGGACGACATTGGCGTCGGGGCTAGCCTACCTCGTGCGATGGACGCGCATCCTTGCGCGCTCAGAGCAAACCTTGTGAACGCTTGGTGCCCTCGCGCTGCCCGGCTGACGCCATTATTCTCGTCGGATGATCCAGCTCCCGCTAGACCTGCGTTGCCGCCCATCCTTCGCCCGCTCGGATTTCCTGTCCTCGGATAGGAACGCTGCGGCTGTCGAGCAGATCGACCGGTGGCCCGATTGGCGTTCGGCGGCGCTGGTGTTGCACGGCCCCGCAGGCTGCGGCAAGACGCACTTGGCTCATCTCTGGTGTGAGCGCGCATCGGCGAATTTGATCGCCGGGGAGACATTGACGCTCGCCACGCTGCCGCGCTTGCTCGACGAGGGTCAATGCCGGGTCGCGATCGACGACGCAGAGCGCGCTTCTGAGCGTGCCCTGCTCCACCTCTATAATGCATGCGTCGAGCGCCAAGGCAGCCTGCTGATCACGGCGCGGCAATTGCCCGGATTATGGGAAATCGTGCTTGAGGATCTTCGCTCACGCCTGCGCGCCACGCCCGCAGTCGAGATCGAAGCCCCCGACGACGCGCTCCTCGGCGCCGTTCTCGTCAAGCATTTCGCCGATCGTCAGGTCCCCGTCGCACCTGGTCTGATTGTCTATTTGCTCCGGCGCATCGGGAGGTCCTTCGCCGATGCCGCAACAGTTGCGGCTCACCTCGATGCCGCCGCGCTGAGCAGTGGGGTTCCGATTACCATCCCGCTGGCGCGCAGGGTGCTGGCCGCTCCTGAATATCAATCCTTGTCGCTTCGCAGCGACTCGGCCGTAACATAATCCAGGAGCTCGCAGCGCAAACGGCCGAATCCCGACCACGGCTCCGGGACCCTGAAGCTAGCGCGCGCGGCTGTCGGAAATTTACCGGATGAAAGCGTCCGAAAGCCGGCCGTACTTGTGTCGGCGATGGCTATCGCGAGTTCGCGAAGCCCAGGGTTGTGGCCGATCAGAAGGACGTTGCCGATCTCCTCGGCGAGGCCGCGAAGACGGTCCATCAGCTGATCTTTGCTCGCCTCATAAAGCTCGTCCTCGAGCACACTCCGCGGTCGGACCGCGAGCTCGGCGACGATCAGCTCCATGGTTTCGCGCGTCCGCCGGGCGCTAGAGCACAGGACGAGGTCGAGAGTGCCTACCGCCGCCGGAAGAGCCTGGCCGACCCGGCGTGCGGCCTCGCGACCACGGCGGTTCAAGGGTCGCTCGTGATCTTCGACCTCCTCCTTCCAGCTCGACTTGGCATGGCGCAGCAGATGCAGCATATGCATGGTCTATCTCCTGAACGGGCCAGCCACCACGGACCATGCTGGCCGAAGCATGACTTGCCGGCGTCCTCGCGGTAAAGTTGGCCGCGATCATCCTGCGGGAGAGCGGAAGTGAGAACCAGCGCACAGCCGGTCGAGATCCAGCCGGTCGACTTCCATTCCGAGGCACGCTTCATCAATCGCGAACTCTCCTGGCTCGCCTTCAACGAGCGCGTTCTCGCGGAAGCGGACAACATCCGCCACCCGCTGCTCGAACGACTGCGTTTCCTGTCAATCTCGGCAAACAATCTCGATGAATTTTATATGGTGCGCGTGGCCGGGCTCAAAGGCCAGCAAATCGCCGGCATCACGACGCGAAGCCAAGATGGGCTGACGCCCGCGCAACAGCTCGAAGCGATCCGGCAGCGCGCGGACAAGCTGATGGCGGATCAGCAAGTCACGTGGATCGCGCTGCGTCGGCAACTCGATGAGGCGGGTGTTGCCGTCATCGAGCCCGGCGACTTCGAACCGGGCGACCGGTCCTGGCTCGAGGAACGATTTATGGCAGACGTCTTCCCCGTGCTGACGCCGCTTGCGATCGATCCCGCCCATCCCTTTCCGTTTGTCGCCAATCGCGGCTTCGGCCTGGTCCTCGAGCTCGAACGAATAGCTGATGGTACCCGCTTGCAGGCGCTCATTTTGATTCCGCCAGCGGTCGATCGTTTTATCCGTCTGCCCGGTGAACGCATTCGCTTCCTGCCCATCGAACAGATGATCGCTCTGTTTCTCGACCATTTGTTCCCGGGTTTCGCAGTGGTGGCCCAGGGTGTGTTCCGGGTTCTTCGCGACAGCGAGGTCGAGATAGAGGAGGAGGCGGAGGATCTCGTCCGGCTCTACGAAAGCGCACTCAAACGGCGCCGGCGCGGCCACGTCATCCTTCTAGCCGTCGACTCGACCATGCCTGCGGATTTGCGCAGGTTCCTGATGGAA
Source organism: Allostellaceae bacterium (assembly GCA_035603555.1). Lineage (GTDB taxonomy): Bacteria > Pseudomonadota > Alphaproteobacteria > ATCC43930 > CGMCC-115725 > AP-15. Next base: position 1,305 of record DATNKF010000134.1, on the reverse strand, counting down.
AGGCTCGATGCGGCACCGGCGGACGTCTTCGCCGGCGGCGAAATCCTCGGCCTCAACGATACCGAGCAGCTGATCATCGACGAGCGTCCGGGTCTCGTCTTCACGCCTTATCACGCTCGCTTTCCCGAACGCATCCGGGATTTTGGCGGCGACTGCTTTGCCGCCATTCGGCAGAAGGACATCATCGTCCATCATCCGTACGAAAGCTTTGATGTCGTTGTCCAATTCGTACGGCAGGCGGCCCGCGACCCCGCAGTCGTCGCGATCAAGCAGACGCTCTATCGGACCAGCGAGGATAGCCCGATCGTGCGCGAACTCGCTGCAGCGGCCGAGGCCGGGAAGTCGGTCACCGCGCTGATCGAGCTCGGGGCACGCTTCGACGAAGAAGCGAATATCCGTTGGGCGCGCGACCTCGAACGCGCCGGCGTCCAGGTGGTCTACGGATTTTTGCAGCTCAAGACGCACGCCAAGGTCTCGCTCGTCGTGCGCCGCGAGGGCGGCGAGCTGTGCTCATACGTGCATTTCGGGACGGGTAATTATCATCCCTACACGGCCAAGGTTTACACCGACCTGTCCTTTTTTACCTGTGATCCGGCCTTGTGCCGAGACGCGACGCGCCTGTTCAATTACATGACGGGCTACGCCAGCCCCGCTAGCCTGGAAAAGATCGGGGTCGCGCCGATCGACTTGCGGACCCGGCTCGGCGAGCTGATCGAGGCCGAGATAAGCAATGCAAAGGACGGCAAACCGGCTCAGATCTGGGCGAAAATGAATTCGCTCGTCGACCCGGCGATCATTGATCTTTTATATCGGGCATCACAATCCGGTGTGAGCGTCGATCTCGTGGTGCGCGGCATTTGCTGCCTCAGGCCGGGGATCCCGGGGCTCTCCGAGAATATCCGAGTCAAGAGCATCATCGGTCGCTTTTTAGAGCATGGGCGCATCGTCTGTTTCGCCAACGGCCACAAGCTTCCCTCGGATCGCGCCAAGGTTTTCATCAGTTCCGCCGACTGGATGGCGCGGAATTTCGACGGACGGGTCGAGGCGCTCGTGCCGATCGAGAACCAGACCGTGCACCGGCAGGTGCTGGACGAGATCATGGTGGCGAATTTTCGCGACACTTTGCAGAGCTGGAGCCTGGCGCCTGATGGCAGCTATCACCGCGTCCCGATCGATGACGAGGCCTTCTCGGCCCATACGTATTTCATGACGAACCCGAGCTTGTCGGGGCGCGGTACGGCTCTGAAGCGGGGTCACCCAAGACTGGTCGTTCGCTGATTTGATGACCGAGCCGAACGTGATCCC
>DATNKF010000133.1:0-3817 GCA_035603555.1 Allostellaceae bacterium | reverse complement strand
TCGCGGCGGGACGTGGCTCAGATAATGCCGTCGCGGCGCAATCCTTCGACTTCCCCGTCGCCGATGCCCAGCCAGTTGTGCAGCACCTCGGCGCTGTCGCCGCCGAGCGCCGGCGACGGCTTCAGCCGCACGGTCTTGCCGTCGATCCGCACCGGCCAGGTCGCCATCTTGTAGTCGCCCTGGCGGTGCTGGACGACCTGCATGATGCCGCGCTCTTCGAAGCTCGGCTCGTTCTGCAATTCCATCGTGTCGAACACCGCACCGGACGGCACGCCCACGGCAATCAGCTTCTCCATCGCCTCGCGCTTGTCGTGCTGGCGGGTCCATTCGCCGATGATCGCGTCGAGCTCCTTCTCGTTCTTGACGCGGACATCGCCAGTCGCAAACCGCGGGTCTTCGATCAATTCCTCGCGGCCGATCAGTTTCATCAGGCGCGACCAGTGCTCGGGGTTGGCCCGGCTGGTGGTCAGGTAGACATAGTCGTTGGCGCCGCCGCCCTTGGCCGGGTAGAGCCCCGACGGGGCGTTGTTGCCGCCGCCCGACTTGGCGCCATTGCGCGGCGCCGGCTTGCCGGTGCGGGCCATCGTGCAAAAACAGGTGCGCATGTAGTGGACCATTGCGTCCTGCATCGCCACCTGCAGTCGTCTTCCCTGGCCGGTGCGGTTGCGCTCGTGCAAGGCGCCGAGGATCGTCGCCGCCATCAGCATGCCGGTGCCGGTGTCGCCAAAGGAGAGGCCCGGCTTGACCGGCGGCCGGCCGGGCTCGCCGGTGACGCTGATCGGGCCGCCGGCAGCCTGCGCGATCATGTCGAAGGCCAGCCCCTTCTCGTGCGGGCTGCCGGTGCCGAAGCCTTTGACTTGGCAATAGATGATGCGCGGGTTGATCTGCTTGACCGACTCGTAATCGAGGCCGAGGCGCTCGATCGTCCCCGGCGCCATGTTCTCGGCCATGATGTCGGCCTTCTTGATCATCTCCTTGACGATTTCGAGCCCCTTCGGCGATTTCAGGTTCAAGGTTATCGACTTCTTGTTGACATTGAACTGGTGGAAGTACCAGGGGTCGTCATCGGGTTTGCCGGGGCGCAGCCGGCGGCCGGGATCGCCCCGCCCCGGGTTCTCGATCTTGACCACCTCGGCGCCAAACCAGGCCAGCACCTCGGTCGAGGTCGTGCCGGCCTCGAACTGGGTGAAATCGACCACCTTGACGCCTTGCAGAAAGTTGAGGTCCTGGGTGTTGTCACTCATCCTTGTTTCCTCCGGTTTGCGCACAGATTCCGGCACATAGCCTGCGCCTTCCTGCGCCCCACCGCAACGCCTTCCCGCTGGGGTGATCACGCCGACCGGCAGGAGGCCGAATTGTTGTCAGGCTTGCCGGAAAGTGCGCTGAGTCTCGGCGGCCGCGACCCATAAACTCCGGCGACTTGGAAAGACGGCCGCGCGCAGAGCCACCTGACTTGGCACGCATGTTGCGGGTTCCTGGAAAATGTCGCAACGCTGCCTGGCAGGTGATCATGGACATCGGCGTGTTCATACCGATCGGTAACAATGGCTGGCTTATCTCGACCACCTCACCGCAGTACATGCCGAGCTTCGAGCTTAACCGCGAGATCGTGCAGAAGGCGGAGCGATATGGCCTCGACTTTGCGCTGTCGATGATCAAATTGCGTGGGTTCGGTGGCGCGAGCGAGTTCTGGGATCACAATCTCGAATCATTCACGCTAATGGCTGGGCTCGCGGCGGTGACGGAGCGCATCAAGCTTTACGCCTCGGTCGCGGTGCTGACGATACCACCCGCGATCGTGGCGCGGATGGCGGCGACGATCGATTCGATCGCCCCCGGTCGCTTCGGGGTCAACCTCGTCTCCGGCTGGGCCAAGGCCGAGTACGAACAAATGGGGCTGTGGCCGGGCGAAGGGCATTTCGCCCGCCGCTACGACTACAGCACCGAGTATGTGCGGATCATGCGCGAGCTGTGGGAGACTGGGCGGTCCGACTTCAAAGGCGATTTCTTCCAGATGGAAGACTGTCGCCTGAGCCCGCGCCCGCAGAAGCCGGTCAAGATCGTCTGCGCCGGCCAGAGCGAGCGCGGCATGCAGTTCGGCGCAGAATATGGCGACTATAATTTCGTGATCGGAGCGGGGGTCAACACGCCGACCGCCCACGCGCCAACCAACAAAAGGATGCTGGCCGCGGCGGCGTGCACCGGGCGGGACGTCGGTACCTATGTCCTGTTGATGGTGATCGCCGACGAGAGCGACGAGGCCGCAATGGCCAAATGGCGGCACTACAATGATGGCGTCGACACGGCGGCGCTGGCATGGATGGCTGGGCAGGCCGGGGCCGACCCGACCGCGACGGGAGGATCGACGGCCAAGTCGATTGTTTTGCCGGAAGGCGCCATCAACTTCAACATGGGGACGCTCGTCGGCTCCTATGCCTCGGTCGCGCGCATGCTCGACGAGGCGGCGGGCCTCCCGGGCACCAAGGGGCTGATGCTGACCTTTGACGATTTCCTGATCGGGATGGAGCAGTTCGGGCAGCGCGTCCAGCCGCTGATGAGCAGCCGTATCGGCCGACTCGCCAGCGCGGCTTGACCTCGTTCAGAGGTCGCTCGCCATAACGCCGGCGTGTTTATCTCGATCGGTTACATTGGCTGACCGATCCCGATCACGTCGGCGAAATCGGCGCTCACCTTCGGCTCGAAGCGATCTATTCAAAGCGGCCGTAGGCGGAGAAGCGCGGTGCATTCCGCCCCGTTCTCCACGCCCGGGGATACTCACGCATGCCGGACTAACGCCGCAACTGGGTTCCGGGTGGGACATTCTTTTTCACGGTGAAGCTGCTCGACGAACCGAAAGAGACGGGCGAGAGCGCTGAAATCTAAAGGGCAGAACAAGCGGGCGACACCGCCGAGGAATTTGAGCAGCAAGTGGAGGAACGGAGATCCTGCCACCGGCAGGGGGTCCAGGCGGAATACGCTGCCCCCCCTACGCGGGGGCTAAAGGCTTTTCCGCCCTACGCTTGCTGAGAATTCAATGTTTCGGCGGATGCGCCCGCACGAACGCCTCGTTGACGTCGGCGCCCCAGCCCGGACCCTTCGGCAATACGAGATCGCCGTTCTCGATGACCGGGGGCACGGTGACGATGTCGTCCTTCCATTTCACGTCGTCGATGTCGATCTCCATGACTTTAAAGTTCGGCACCACGGCGCACATATGCGCGCTGATCAACGAGCCGAGATGGCCGTTGAAGTTATGCGGAGCGACATTGACCTCGTAGGCGTCGGCCATGGCAGCGATCTTCACCGATTCGAGGATGCCGTTCCAGGCCACGTCTATAATCGCGTAATCGACCGACTGGTTCTCGAAATACGGCCGGAACTGCCGCCTGCCGTACAATGATTCGCAGGACGAGATCGGCGTGCGGGCGGAGCGGCGGATCAATGCCAGCCCGGCCGGGTCGTAGAGATCGATCTCGAGCCACACCAGATCGAGCGGCTCCAATGCCCGCGCGAGCTTGATGTAGCCGTCGATCTTGTAGTTGAAGTTAGTGTCGAGATGGAGCCCGACATCGCCGCCGGCCCCGCGGCGGAACGCCTCCAGCTGTACCACCGCGGCCTCGACGATGCGGTGGTCGACGTTGAGCTCGGGAAAGCCCGGCGGGTTGCCGGTGCCGGGGCCGTACATGTAGGGCTTGTCGCGGTCGAAGCGGATCAGGTTGGTCTTGAGCCCCTTGAAGCCCCTGCGCCGGACTTCCTCGCCGAGTGCCACGATATCGTCGAGCGAACGCACCGGGTCGACCCCGGCCCATTCCCTTAT
>DATNKF010000132.1:0-3907 GCA_035603555.1 Allostellaceae bacterium | reverse complement strand
CGGTGTTGAATTTGTGCCGGGTCAAGATGCGCGACCAGCAGCGGCTGGTGCGCGGGCCGCTCACCGAATACCCGGTAGAGGAGTTCGGCGACGCGGTGCCGCGGGCCGGCAACGCCTCTGGCGGCGGACAGCCCGGGGCGGCGTTGCGCTGTGCTCCCGGCGGCCCCAACGACTATGTCTATGTGATCATCCAGCCGCCGTGCTGGGAGCCGCTGATGAAGCTTTGCGGCCGCGAGGAATTGATATCAGATCCGGGATACGCAACACCGCAGGCGCGTTTACCCAAGATCCCCGATTGCTTCTCGATCATCGAGAAATGGACGATGACCAAGACCAAATTCGAGGTCATGGCGGCGCTCAACGAGGTCGACGTGCCGTGCGGCCCGATCCTGTCGATGAAGGACATCTACGAGGACAAGTCGCTCTATGAGCGCGGGTTTCTGGCGGAGGTCGACCATCCGACACGCGGCCGCTACGTTCAGGTCGGCTCACCGATCAAATTGTCGGACTCGCCGGTCGAGGTGAAGCGCTCACCGTTGCTCGGCGAGCATACCGACGAGATCCTCGACTGGCTTGGGTACGGTAGGGAAGATATCGCCGAGATGCACAAAGAAGGGGCAGTTTGATGGGAACGCGGGCGTCTCGCCCGCAATGCGGGCCCCCTGTTCCCTGCCAGGGGCAGGCTCCGGCCCGCGGTCCCGGGAGCCATCTTTGTTGAATACATCGGCAAAACACGATCGGCGCATCCATCCGGGCTCGGGGCGGAGGCGCGGGCCCGATCATCCGAAGGGTCGGCAGGTCGATCCCGCCGCTCTCGCCGAGGTCCAGGGGCTGCTCGGCGATCGCGAGCGCAGGCGCGACCTCCTGATCGAGCACCTGCATGTGCTGCAGGACCATTTCGGCTGCCTCCATGCGCGTCATCTCGCGGCACTCGCCGAAGAGATGCGGCTCTCACTCGTCGAGGTCTATGAGGTCGCCTCGTTCTACGCCCATTTCGACATCGTCATGGACGGCGAGACCCCACCGCCGCCGCTGACCGTGCGGGTCTGCGACAGTTTGAGTTGCGAGCTCGCCGGTGCGGTACAGCTCCTCGAAGATCTGCGCAGCCGGCTCGGCGACCATGTCCGCGTCATTCGCGCGCCCTGCATGGGCGGCTGCCATCGCGCCCCGGTCGTGGCGATCGGCCATGCGCTGCATGAGAACGCCACCCTGGAGAGTGTCTCCGCGGCTGTCGCGGCGGGTGAGACGCACCCGATGATCCCGGAGTTTGTCGGCTTTGACGCTTACCGCGCGGCCGGCGGCTATCGTCTCCTCGAAGCGTGCCTGGCTGGCGAGCGCAAGCCCGAAGAGCTGATCGAGATGCTCGAGCATTCCGGCCTTCGCGGGCTCGGCGGGGCGGGGTTTCCGACGGGGCGCAAATGGCGCCTGGTGCGGCAGGAGCCGGCGCCCAGGCTCATCGCGGTCAATGCCGATGAGGGCGAACCCGGCACCTTCAAGGACCGTTACTTCCTCGAAACCGATCCCCACCGCATGCTTGAGGGCATACTGATCGCTGCGTGGGTGGTCGAGGCCGCCGAAATCTATCTCTATCTCCGCGATGAATATCCGCAATGCCGCACGATCCTCGAGAGTGAGATCGCCGCGGTCGCGGCCGCCGGGTTATCCCACCATGCGCGCATCCACCTGCGCCGCGGCGCGGGCGCCTATATCTGCGGCGAAGAATCGGCGATGCTCGAGAGCATCGAAGGCAAGCGCGGACTCCCGAGGCAGAGGCCGCCGTTCCCGGCCCAGGTCGGATTGTTCGGGCGGCCGACCTTGTGCAACAACGTCGAGACGCTCTTCTGGGTGCGCGACATCGTCGAGAAAGGCCCGGACTGGTTCACCAGCCAGGGCCGCAACGGGCGCAACGGGCTGCGGACCTTCTCGGTATCGGGACGGGTGCATGATCCCGGGGTCAAGCTCGCCCCAGCCGGGATCACCGCGCGCCAGCTGATCGATGAATTCTGCGGCGGCATGGCGGACGGCCATGTCTTCAAGGGCTACCTGCCGGGCGGCGCCTCGGGCGGCATCCTGCCTGCCGGGCTGGCCGACATCCCCCTCGATTTCGGCACGCTCGAAAGCGAGGGCTGCCTCATCGGGTCAGCGGCGGTTGTTGTCCTTTCCGACAAGGACGACATGAGGGCCGTGGCGTTGAACCTTCTGCGGTTTTTCGAGGACGAGAGCTGCGGCCAGTGCACTCCGTGCCGCGCCGGCACCGAGAAGGCGGTCAAGCTGATGACCGCGCCCCGTTGGGACGAGCCGCTGCTAGAGGAACTGACGCAAGTCATGAGCGACGCCTCGATCTGCGGTCTCGGCCAAGCCGCGATGAACCCGGTCAAACAGGTGCTGAAGCATTTTCGCGAGGACCTCAAAGCGTGATGAATCACCACCACCTCGTCATTCCCGCGAAAGCGGGAACCCAGGGCGGCAAGCTACTAAGCGAGACATCCCTGGACCCCCGCTTCCGCGGGGGCGACGATATTGGGGGCGCTCAATGACCGAACCCATCCGTTTTTTTCTCGACGGCGTCGAGGTCGAGGCCCGGCCGGACGAGACGATCTGGCAGGTGGCCGATCGGCAGGGCGTCGAGATCCCCCATCTCTGCTGGCTGCCCCAGCCCGGCTATCGCGCCGACGGGAATTGCCGGGCGTGCATGGTCGAGATCGAAGGCGATCGAGTGCTGGCCGCCTCCTGCGTGCGCAAGCCCGTCCCGGGCATGAAGGTCCAGACCGCCAGCGAGCGCGCCAAATTCTCGCGCAAGATGGTGTTCGAGCTGCTGATCGGCGACCAGCCGGACCGTGCCGTCGCGCACGACCCGAACTCGCGGCTGTGGCAATGGGCCGATCGGCTGGAGGTCAGCGACAGCCGATTTCCGCGGCACGCCGCACCGGCGCCCGACCGCAGCCATCCGGCGATGGCGGTGCAGCTCGACGCGTGTATTCAGTGCAATCTCTGTGTACGCGCCTGCCGGGAGGTCCAGGTCAACGATGTGATCGGCATGGCGGCGCGCGGCTACCACGAAAAGATCATCTTCGATTTCGACGACCCGATGGGCAACAGCACCTGTGTGGCCTGTGGCGAGTGCGTCCAGGCCTGTCCGACCGGCGCGCTGATGCCCGCGACCTTGGTGGACGCGAACGGCATTTACACTAATGCGCCCGAGCGCGAGGTCGACAGTGTGTGCCCCTATTGCGGGGTCGGCTGTCAGCTGACCTACAAGATCCGCGAGGACCGCATCGTCGCGGTCGAAGGCAAGGACGGGCCGTCCAATCACAACCGGCTCTGCGTCAAGGGCCGCTTCGGCTTCGACTACGCCCACCATCCGGACCGGTTGACCGAGCCGTTGATCCGCAAGGACGGCATCTCCAAGCACGACACCGATATCGACCCGGCCAATCCCTACACGCATTTCCGCAAGGCGAGCTGGGAAGAGGCGCTCGACCTTGCCGCCGCGGGCCTCAGGCATATCCGCGACCGTAACGGGCGCCGCGCGTTGGCCGGGTTTGGCTCGGCCAAGGGCTCGAACGAGGAAGCCTATCTGTTCCAGAAGCTGGTCCGCACCGGCTTCGGCAGCAACAATGTCGACCATTGCACGCGGCTGTGCCACGCCTCCTCTGTGGCGGCCCTGATGGAGGGGATCGGCTCGGGTGCTGTGACGGCTCCCTTCACCGCCGCCGAAGACGCCGACGTGATCATCGTGATCGGCGCCCGGCCGACCGAGAACCACCCGGTGGCTGCCACCTTCTTCAAACAGGCGGCGAAGCGCGGCGCCAAAATTTTTGTGATCGACCCGCGCGGCTATAGCCTGATGCGGCACGCGACGGCCACCCTGCGCTTCAATCCTGGGCGCGACGTGGCACTGCTGAAC
>DATNKF010000131.1:0-16471 GCA_035603555.1 Allostellaceae bacterium | reverse complement strand
CCGGTAGACGCCGAGCAGACTCTCGCGCAGCGACCGCCCGATGCCCCCGGCCGCGCCGGTGATCAGCACCCGATCCATTCCCTTCCCCTTTCCCCAGAAGTTAATTGTTTGTTAAGCAATACGCTTCAGAAGCGAGCCTCGCCCGCCCGACGGATGTCGAATGAAAACCGGGCGAACTTCGATATACCTTCAGTGCGCCCCGCTCGAGCAAGCCATCCCCGATCAAAGCCCTGCTCTACGCTTCTGATCCCACGCATCGCCTGCACTCAGGTCGGGATCGGGTGTTTTCGCGGTCGACCGCTAATAAGAGCATGAAGCGTAGCATATCGTTAACAATGTGCGGCGATAAAACGACAACTACATTGCGCAACGAGGGCCTTTGGTGGTATAGCGCCGGACCGCATGTCAGTAGCAACCGCGAAACTGGATGATCGAGGTCCGCAAGTTCGCGCCGACCATTTGCTGACGGTTAATATTGGTCAGGGTTTGGAACGCTGAACAGGAGCGCAGAGTGCATCGCACGTTCTTTCGCGCTATCGCGGCGGTCTTCGTGCTCATCGTCACGGGGTGCGGGGGTGCACCGCCGTTACCGCCGGCGCCGCCTGCTTCGTCGCTCCCTTCGGCCGAGTACCGCATCGGTCCGGGCGACGCCCTGAACATCTTTGTCTGGCGCAACCCTGAGCTGACGCTCACGGTCCCGGTGCGTCCCGATGGCCGGCTGTCGATACCGCTGGTCGAGGACGTCGTCGCGATCGGCAAGTCGCCAACCACGCTTGCCCGCGAATTCGAGGAGCGACTTTCAAAATATGTCAAGGAACCACTCGTAACGGTTATTGTGGAAAGCTTTGTCGGCCCGATACCCGAACAAATCCGGGTCATCGGTGAAGCTGCGCAACCCCGCGCGCTCCCTTATCGCGCTGATATGACCCTCCTCGATTTGATGATAGCAGTCGGCGGTCTGACCAAATATGCGGCGGGGAACGACAGCGTAATCGTCCGTACTGCGCAAGGCGAGCAGAATACCTACTCGGTCCATCTCAACAGCCTGATCAGAGATGGTGACATCGAAAGCAACGTCGCTCTCCGTCCGGGCGACATTTTGATCATTCCACAACGGCTGTTCTAGACGTGCCGCGTCTGGCCGGGCCGTGTCATCGCTACAAGGCTGATTGAGCAAGAGCAGCATTCATCGGAGATTATTATGTCGGAACAGTCCGATCGGGGCGCTTCATGAGGTCGATACAGTCGCAAGCCATGCCGTTTGTGCACGCGCTTTGGCGTCACCGCTGGCTTGCCGTCGGCACCGCTTGGCTCGTCTGTACCGCCGGATGGATCGGCGCCGCGTTTGTACCGACAAAATACGAGTCGTCGGCGCGGGTCTACCTCAATGTGGACCCGCTTTTGACCCCGCTGCTTAAGGGGCTGGCGGCGGATACCGATCCCACCCGGCAGCTCGATTTCATGCAGCGCACGCTGCTGAGCCGACCCAACCTGGAGCAGCTGATCCGCCTGACCGATCTCGACACCGCGATCCGCACCCCTGGCGAAAAAGAGGCGCTGTTCAAGCGATTGGCCACCGACATCACGGTCCAACCCGTTACCCTCAATTTGTTGAGCCTCTCCTATCGCGACAGCGATCCGCAGCTGGCAAAGAATATCGTTCAGTCGTTATTGACGATCTTCGCCGAAAAGATGGCCGGCAGCAGCCGGGCTGAGATGGATAGCGCGCAGCGATTTCTCGAAGGCGAGATTGCCTCGTATCGAGATCAATTGCGCGCAGCCGAGAGACGCCGCGCCGAACTGGCGGAGAAATTCCCGGATATCTTTCAGAACCGGGGCCCGGATGTCGCGCAGGGCGATGACAACGGCAATCGGCTCGATCAAGCGCGCGGTTATGTGGGCCGCCTCAAGCTCGAGCTTGCCGACGCTACCATCAAGCGTGACCAGCTAAAGAAAGAGCTTGCCGCGGTGCCGGCGATGCTGACCGTGGATCATGGCCCGCAGGTGGTGGTTACCGGACGGTTGGGGCCTGTGGAGGAACGGCTTCAGGAACAGCGCCGCAATCTCGACGGGCTCCTGCTGAAATTTACCGAGAACCATCCCGATGTCAGAGCCACCCGGCAGGCGATAGCGCAGCTCCAAACCGAGGCGGGAAAGTCGGGTGGGGGCACAGGAAACGGTTTCGGCGGCAACGGACAGATCGCTAACGCCGTTTACGATCAGGTCAAGGTCAGGCTGGTCGACGCCGAGTCTGCGGTCGCCGCTGTGCAGCGCCGCTTGACCGAGGCAGAGACTGATCAAGCAAGGGTCGAGAAGATCGCGAAGGCGGCGCCGGGGATACTGGTGCAGGCCCAGGACCTTAACCGCGACTATGGTATTCTCAGGAGGAACTACGAGGAGCTTGTAGCACGGCGCGAGGCCACTCAGATCGCCAACTCTGCCGACACCAAAACCGAAAAGATCCAATTTCGGATTGTCGACCCACCTCAGGTGCCGGTCGTCCCCGCCGCGCCGAACCGGCCATTTCTCGTGTCGGTCGTGCTCCTTCTCGGTATCGGTGCCGGCTTAGCGGTCCCCGTGCTGGTGATGCAACTGGACCGCTCTTTCGGGACGCTTAGCCAATTGCGCAACCTTGGGATTCCGATCTTGGGACACGTGTCTCGGCTGTCACTCGGCGCGGCGCAGCGCCAAGCGGCATTCCAAATGGCCGGAGTTACCGCCAGCGCGCTGGTTCTGGTTGCGGTCTATGGTACGCTCCTCGTGTTGAGCATCGGCCCGCGCTCGTTGGGCATGTCGTAAATGGCCCAATCGATTGGACTGATCGAGCGGGCCGCCGCGCTTTTGCGGCAGCAGGACTCACTCGAGCCCGACGCTTTGCCGCACCACGTCGCGGAGGCCGATGCCGGCCCCGCAACCCCAGAGTTGGTCCTCGACCGCGGCCGCCTTGCACGTTACGGGATCAACCTACCCTCCTCGGGAAGGTCGCGAACCGTCGAGGAATTTCGCTTGGTCAAGCGCAACCTGATGACGCAGCTGTCGCAGGGAAGTTCGCTGGCGGATCAGCGATCGAGCCGGCTGATCATGGTGACAAGCGCGCGACCGGGCGAGGGAAAAACATTCATCTCGCTCAATCTCGCGCTCGCCTTCGCCTCAGAGAGGGACGTTAAAGCACTGCTCGTCGATGTTGATACACAGCATTCGACCATGCAGACCATTCTCGGGATCTCGGGTGAGCAGGGAATTGTCGATGTGCTCGCGGGGACCTGCGAACTGTCCGACGTGCTGGTTCGGACGAACATTGCAAATCTGATGATACTCCCTTCCGGTCGCGGTGGACCGCACGTGCCGGAGTTGTTTTCGAGCAATCAGATGGCCGCCTTGATGGCCGAAATGACGCGGCGGTTTGCCGACCGTTATGTCATCATCGACACGCCGCCCTGTATGGCGAGCAGCGATGCCGCAGCGCTCGCCCCCCTGGTCGGGCAGATCGTGTTCATTGTCGAGGCCCATCACACTCAGCAGATGGAGATCGAAGCCAGCCTAGGCATGCTCAGCGCGTGTCCGCGCATCAGCCTTCTCCTTAATAAGAGCGACACGCTGGCGGGCGAGCATTTCGGCTCTTACGAGTATTACTACCATTCACCGGGTCGCGAGACTGATGCGCCGCTCTCGACTAATCCCGCGTAGATCCGGCGCGGGGCGCGCATTTCGGCGATGGCATTCCGGTTTGACGCTTTTGCTCCTGTTTCTCGCCGGCGGTATGACGAGGATGCCGGCGACGGCGCAAGAGGGTGCAGCCCCGGCCGCAGCCGCGGGGGACCAAGCCGTGCCGGCCCCGTCGGGAGCCGATGTCCTGCCACTGCCGCCGGGCGGCGGGTTTGGATTTCCCAACCCTCTGAACCCGCCAAACGCGATCAACCCCGCGGCCCCGCCGTTGGCGGCGGGGGCACCGGCCGGAGCGCTCGGGCTCGCAGCACCCGGCATCGGCGTTGTCCCCATTCAAGCAAATGATCCCAACGCCCCGGCGATTCTGATCCAGCCCCGGGCGTCGGTCATCGAAACCTTTACAGATAACGTCAATTTTACGGCCTCCCATCGACGCCCGGCTGCCTATACGGCGTTCTCACCGGGAGTCTCGATCTCCGCCGACACACCGCGGCTCCAGGCGGTATTTACCGGCAGTCTGAACGGTTATTTTTACATCCCTACGTCAAACTTCAATCAGCTCACCGGCTCGTTGTACGCGAGTGGGTTCGGCACGGTGGTCCCGGACGCGCTGTTCGTCGATGCCCGGAGCGTGGTCACACAGTCGTCCGCTCTGCCTGGGTTCGGTTTTCAGAACCTGTCACAGCTGCCCGCGAACCAGCAGACGCAAGTCTACTCCACCACGCTTTCCCCCTATCTGCGGAAATCGTTCGACGGCCTCCTCGACAGTGAGCTGCGGTACACCTTCAGCTCGACGAATTTCGGAGGGAATACGACGGTATTGGGCACGCCGACGCCGGTAAGGCCGACAACACTGGTAGCCCCGACCACCCTGTCCTCCAGCATTTTCAACGAGGGCACCTTCATCGCTGCTACCGGCAGCGACTTCCGGCGGTCGCTGACGCGGCTGACGATCGATGCCTTCGACTACAATGCGTCCTCGACCAGTCGGAATAAACAGTTCAGCGCCTATGACGATCTCGAGTACCGAATTACACCGCAAGTGGCGGCATTGGCGCGGGTCGGCTATCAAAATATCCAATACCCATTTGTCCCGGCGGCGACGTTCGTCGGGGCGACTTGGCTGATCGGCGGGCGCGTCGGCACCTATGGGCCGGACCCAGCCTACTTTGCCTTAGAGTACGGTCGACAGCAGGGTGTCTATGGCTTTACCGGATCGGCCCAGTACAATATTACCCCCACGATGCTTTTTACCGCCAGCCTCGTCCAAGGGGTCAGCTCGCCTGCGCAATATATCCAGGGCGCCCTCGGAACCTCGACCCTGGACGGGTACGGGGGAATCGTCGACGAGTTTTCGGGTCTGCCGACTGCCTTCTACAGCCCAGGTATAGGACTAACGAATAACGTGTACAGACAGCACCTGCTGAATATGGGGATCACCGAGACGATCGGACCGAACCACTATTCGTTGTACGCCAGCTACGCCAGCCAACAGGCGCTAGCCTCGCCGACGACCAGCGCTCCTACCAAGACGTACGGGCTGAATTTCACCTATAACCGCGATATCAGGCCCGACCTCAACGGCTCCGCTTCACTCGGCTACGCCAATTCGTCGAACGTGATCACGTCAACCACGGCGACGCCGATCAACAACACCAATCAGGTAACCGGCTACGTTGGCTTAAACTACCTCCTCGGCCCAACCCTTACGGGCTCCGTCTACTATAGCCTGAGCTACTTTACCAACGGCGCGGGCACCGCAATAGGGCGGGCCGGGACCGGGGACGTCGTGGTCAATTCGTTGACCCTCCAGCTCAGCAAGACGTTCTGAACCGGCGATGTATACCGAATTTTACCGGCTTTCTGCCCGACCGTTCCAGCTCACCCCGGATGCTCGGTTCTTTTTCGAGAGCACGGTGCACCGGCAGGCGATGGCCTATCTGGTCTATGGCCTCCATCATGCCGAAGGCTTCATCATCATCACCGGGGAAGTCGGCGCCGGCAAGACCATCCTGGTCGACAATCTGCTGTCGACGATCGACCAGAGCTCGTTCGTCACGGCAAAGATCGTGACGACGCAGCTCGCCGGAGACGATCTTCTGCATCTCGTCGCAGGCGGGTTCGGAATTGCCCAAGAAGGGCTCGCCAAGGGTTCGCTGCTGCAGCGGATCAGCGATTTCGCACTGGCGCAACACCGTAACAACAAACGTGTCCTGCTGATCGTCGACGAGGCCCAGAACCTGTCCTTCGAGGCGCTCGAAGAGCTGCGGATGCTGTCCAACATCGTCTTCGACCGGACCATGGCGCTGCAGAGTTTTCTGCTCGGTCAGCCGCAATTTCGGGCGATCCTGGGCAGCGCACGGCTCGAACAGCTGCGCCAGCGGGTAACTGCAGCTTACCATTTGGGCCCGCTGAGCGAAGCCGAGTGCAGAGCCTATGTCGAGCATCGGCTGCGCCGCGCCGATTGGACGGGCGACCCCCATTTCGACGACGATTGCTTTCCGCTGATCTACCAGCACACCGGCGGAGTACCGCGCCAGATCAATACGCTCTGCTCGCGGCTGCTGCTGTTCGGTTTCCTCGAGAAACTGCATGCGCTGACGGCAAGTTCTGTCGAAAAGGTCGCCGGCGATCTGCGAGAGGAGATCGCTGTCGTCACCGCGCCATCGGCCGCCGTCGGCGCCTCGGCCGATCCGGCTGGAGGGAGCGAGAGTATTGCGCAAATCAGCCAACGCCTCGAGCTGTTGGAAGAGAGTGTCCACAAGCAGGGGCTGGTGATCAAACGCGCCCTCGAGATCGCGGCTCACTATTTTCAGGAGGAACGGGCGTGAGCGCGGCCACCCGATCTCTGTCTCCCTCCTCGATCGATACGTCGAGCTCGAGGCGGATCGGCACGGGCATCCCAAACGCGATGACCGTCGATGTCGAGGATTACTTTCAGGTGGAAGCCTTCGCCTCGACGATCGAACGCAAGGATTGGGACCACCTGCCGCGGCGGGTTGAGCGCAATACCCTACGTCTGCTCGATATTTTCGCTGAGGCAAAGGTTCAGGCAACATTTTTCATGCTGGGTTGGGTTGCCCAACGACACCCGGCTCTGATGCGGCGCATCGTGACCGACGGCCACGAACTGGCGAGCCACGGGTTTGGTCATCGGCGGGTCGATAGTCAGTCGCCCGACGCCTTTCGCGCCGATGTGCGGGACGCCAAACAGACGCTTGAAGATGCCGGCGGTGTGCATGTTTGCGGATATCGAGCGCCGACCTTCTCGATCGGCCGCAACAGCACCTGGGCTCACGCCATCCTGGCGGAAGAAGGCTATCGATACAGTTCCAGCGTTTATCCGCTAAGGCACGATCTCTACGGCAGCCCGGGCGCGCCGCAGACTGCCTTCGCACCCCTGTCCGGACTGATCGAAGTGCCGCTCACCACGGTTCGCCTGCTCGGTGTCGATGTTCCCGCTTCAGGGGGTGGCTTCTTCCGGCTCTATCCCTACCCGCTGAGCCGGTGGCTGCTGACCCGAGCCAATCGCACCAACCGTGCGCCGGCCATCTTCTACCTTCATCCCTGGGAGATCGATCCGGAGCAGCCTCGCCAATACCAGGCGCCGTTTTTGGCCCGATTTCGCCATTACCTCAACCTCGGTCGGACCGAAGCCCGGCTGCGGCGTCTGTTGTGCAATTTCCCCTGGACACGCATGGACCGACTCTTCCTCGGCGACCGATCCGGGCCATTTCCGTTAATCACCTCATGGACGGATCACAGGTTTCCGTCGCAGTAAGGCCGTTCCAGGCCGGTGACGAGTGCCGTTGGGACGAGTTCGTCCACGCCCGTGCGGACGGCTCGTTCTTCCACCTCTCCGGATGGAAGCGGGTGATCGAGCGGGCGTTTGGCCACCGCACCTATTATCTGATCGCCGAGCGCGGCAACGCCGTTACCGGGGTGCTACCCTTAACCCATGTCAAATCGCTGCTATTTGGATCATCGCTTATTTCGAACGCCTTCGGCGTCCAAGGCGGGCCGATCGCCGAAGATTGCGATAGCCTGCGGAGTCTCGAAGCCGAAGCCGTGAGGCTGATGGACGCGATCTCGGTTCCGGTGCTGGAGCTGCGCAGCTTTTCCCAGACACGCGCGGATTGGCCCAGCAAGAAAAATCTGTACGCTTCGTTTCGGCGGCCTATCGAACCTTCCGTAGAACGTAACCTCAAATCGGTGCCGCGCAAGCAGCGTGCGATGATCCGCAAGGGGATCGCCAACAATCTGCAGTCAGAGATTGACGACGACATCGACCGGCTCTATCGCATATATAGCGAAAGCGTCCATAATCTTGGAACACCAGTATTTTCCAAGTCTTACTTCAGAATCCTGCGGGAAGAATTTCACAAATTGTCAGACATTGTCACCGTAACGTTCAATGGTCGGGCTATCGCCTCCGTGTTGAACTTTTACTTCCGCGACGAGGTTTTACCCTTCTATGGCGGGGGACGACGGGCGGCGCGCGCGCTCGCGGCCAACGATTTCATGTATTGGGAGGTGATGCGCATGGCGTGCGAGCGCGGCTACCGTGTCTTTGACTTTGGACGCAGCAAGATCGGCACCGGCTCATTTGCGTTCAAGCGCAACTGGGGCTTCCAGCCGACGCCGCTCGTCTATCAATACCGCCTGCCGCCGGGCCACCCGCTGCCAGATCTGAGCCCTCTTAACCCCAAATTCGGGGCGCTTATCTCGCTCTGGAAGCGGCTGCCGCTAGCCGTAGCAACCCGCCTCGGCCCGATGATCGTCAGGGGGATTGGCTGACACGACACAGCAGGCGGTCCTCGTGGGCCGCCGCACCGAGGTGTGCCGGTGACGAAGCTGCCGACAGCGCCTCCACCCGATTTGCCCCTGGCCCAGCAAAGGCGCCAACATCGTTCGATGACTGGATAAATGGGTGACAGCTTTTCCCTCCACTCGAAGAAGACTACCGATCGCCGGTTCTTCGTTGGCGCCCGGCTGGCGGCCGGCGTTGGCGGTCATCGCCATCGCCAGCCTCGTCTTCGCCGTCGTGTTTCAGCACGAGATAACTGGAGCATTGCAAGTATGGATCGACTCGACCGCTTATAATCACTGCTTTCTCATCCTTCCCCTCATCGGCTTCCTGCTCTGGGAGAGGCGAGCGGTGATCGCTTCGGTCTTACCGCGCCCGGCGCTGTGGCCGTTGCTGCTGATGCCGCCGCTCTCGGCGGTCTGGTTGATCGCGGCGGTGCTCGATATTCAAGAGGGCCGGCAGCTGGCGATGGTGGCGATGCTGGAGGTCGTGGTCCTCATTGTCCTCGGCCTCCGCCTCTTCTGGTTGCTGCTGGCGCCGTTGCTGTTTCTGTTCTTTCTGGTACCGAGCGGGGCTTTTCTTGTCCCGTCGCTGCAGACGATCACCGCCGACATTGTCGTTGGCGGTCTGCACGCCCTACATATCCCCGTCTTCTCAGACGGCTACATGATCGAAATCCCGGAAGGTCCCTTCGAAATCGCGGAGGCGTGCGCGGGCCTGCGTTTTCTGATCGCCTCGATCGTTTTCGGCTGTTTTTTTGCCGTCGTCATGTACAGGAGTCGCTTGCGGCGCACTCTCTTTATCTTGATGTCGATCTTCGTTCCGATCTTCGCAAACGGGTTGCGTGCTCTCGGTATCATTGTCTTGGCTCATCTCGAGGGCAGTGCGTCGGCGGTAGCAGCCGACCACGTTCTCTACGGGTGGCTGTTCTTTACGCTGGTGATCATGATCCTGATCGGGATCGGAATGGCGCTCGTGCGGAAGTCCGACAGAACATTTCCGGACCCGCCAGCGGCGACAGGCGGATCGTCTTCGGAGCCCGCTCCGTGGCGGTTCGCGGTTGTGGTTGCGGCTGCCATTCTTCTCGCCGTTGCCGGCCCGGCCTACGCGGCGCGTCTCGACAATGTTTTCCCGGCTGCTTTGCTTCCTCAGGCGGATGGCCCGTCTGTCGCACCGCCCTGGCATATGCTCTCCGGCGTCTCGGCGGAATGGCATCCGCTGGTGCGCGGTGCCGATCGTGAATTCCTAGAGGGCTTCGAGGAACCGGGATCCGGGATTATCTTGCGGTTTGTCGGGCTCTATCGCTTGCGCGCTATAGGGAATCCTTTGACCACGACTGAAAACCGCCTCGCAGACGATGTCGAGTGGCGGATCGCCGAACGCGATCAAGCCGAAGTCTCCTGGGCCGGCGAAAGGGTAAGGGTGACGCGCGCCGAGATCGTCAACGGACGGCATCGCCGGCTCGTCTGGTCCTTTTATGTCGTTGACGGCAAGATCGCCGCCGGGCTGATCGAAACCAAGCTATTGCAGGCACGCGCCGTACTGCTGCGGCGGGCGTCCTTGGCTGCGCTGGTTGCAGTTTCGGCGAGTATGGACGACCCGGGGGATCCAGCTGCAGCTCAACTCACACGTTTTCTGACGGCAAGCCAGCCTTTCCCGCAATATCTCACGATGCTCGAGCGGGAAACCAAAACCGCGGCGCGAGGCTCCTGAGACTGGATGATCGCCGGTTACTTGGCCGAGGGCACATACTCCCGCTTCCGGTCAGACCAGGAAGCGCTTTGTGAAGGCGGGCTCCACCGTTCTGCGAGCGCTTTGACTTCGAATGGGGTCGCTGGCCGGCCGCCGACCTCTCCGAGGAAAAACTCGAGATATTCCTCGATCCGGTACAAGAAGGCACGCAAATCGGCGTCACTGCGCACGTAGGGGGTGTTGCCAGGAGCGAGCGAAGGGCTGTGATAAGCAAAGTTGAAGACGCGCTGTCCATCGCGCAACAACGCGCGCGTGAGACGCCGTTGTTCTTCGAAGGAGATCCCCTCGGGTGTCAGCGAGATGCGCTCGATCAAGTGGAGCCGAGCGAGGATGCCGGGGACGTGCAGCGCCTTCAGACGCGCGTTCATGGTCAACGCGTAAGCGAGGCCTCCACTATGCGGGAGCAACCCGGCATAGCCGATTGAGAGAGGGATCTCGAGCAGCGCCTCCTCACCGAACCAGTACGGCCGCACTCCACAGTGGGAGAAATCCGGACCGAACTGAGGTGAAAGATCAGTGCCGGGAACGACGCTCAAATCGATCTCGTAGCCGAGTTCGGCAAGGATGCGCGCCGTTGAGTGGCCGACCCCGTATCGGCCGGCTTTGTAGATCCGGGGTCGAGTGCCGATGTTCTCTTGGATGATACGGCTGAGCTGAACCAGCTTTTCGCGCTCGAGGTCAAACGGTAGGTTGCCTGGGTAGGAGTTTTCGTCGGTTTTCGGTTCGACAAAGGGAGGATTATCCCACGGCTGCAGATGGGCTCCAATTTCGCAGGCCCCTGAGCGATGAAAATCCCGGATGATCTCATAGGCCGCCGGCGTGCTACTCACAGGGTAGTCGAGGACGTAGGTAGGTCGGACCTCGTATCGTTCGAAGATTCGTTGCATTTGCAACTGGGATTTGACCGAGGAGACCCCCCTGGCCTGACGCGACCGCTGGCGCACCCAGTCGAACTCGGCTTCGGTATCGACCACGACGACGATTAGCGGCGGGTGTCCGGCCGGCCAGTCGATCATCTTCCAGGTGTTAGGGTCGAGCATGCCCCGGCATAGTATCCAGTTTTTTGCATCCTACCGCCGGCAAGAACGTGTCGATGCCGGTAGAACAACCATAGCGCGCGAAATCAGCGGTTAATCTGAAGGCCCCATCCTGTAACAGATCATAACACAGACGCCTCGATTATGCCATATAAGACCCCGAAAAATTTGTCACGAATTTGTCATAAGATCCGGAATTATGTTCGGTGCCGCAGGATCGGGCCGCGTCTGCTAACATTAATTTCCATGCTCCCGAGTCACCGCGCCCGATGCTGGAAAAAAGCCTGTTAGTCATGGCATCGCCTCGCTTACTTACCGGACGATCGGTTAACCGAACATTGAACCCGTCGATAACTCAATCCTCGACTAAAGAAATCGTCTCGTGAAAATTTTCCCGGACGCCTGTTCTGAACTGGGCAGGCGGATGACGCCCCTAACGATTGAGCAGCCATCCTCTTTGGGAGGCGAGGGCTAAGGATAGGTGGGAACCAATCGGCAGCGTGACATAATGCACACTGGATTCCCGATATGGCTGGCGCCTGCTGGCTTGGGCGGGGAGAAGACTATAGATTGGGTCCCTGCTCGAATTCCGCCCGTGCCAACAGGAGTGGCGTCTCTGGCGTAATCCGCGGAACTAACACGCCGGGCGAGACACCTACATAATAAGATCCGAGGGCGGTTCCCGTTACAATGGTAGAATGTTGGCTCTGACCTCTTTCCGCGAGGGCGTTCTCCACATTTTCCCGAGTTTCGGGATCGGCGGCGTGCCGCTTCGCATGGTGCGCTTAATCAACCATTTTGGCAGGCATTTCCATCACACGGTTATCGCGCTCGACAACGATTACGCGGCCGCCGACAGTCTCTCTGACGATGTCGACGTGATGCTGTCGTCGACGCAACAGCAGAAGCGCGGAACAATTCGTTCGGTGGTCAGCGGCGCTCTCGCCTTGCGAAGCCTGCGGCCCGATCTTCTGATTACTTATAACTGGGGCGCGATCGAATGGGCGATGGCCCATCGCCTAGTTCCGATTTCGCGCCATATCCATATCGAGGCCGGCTTCAGTCAGCGCGAGGCGGGCTCGCAGATCTTTCGTCGCGTGCTCTTCCGCCGCTGGGCTCTCGCCCGCTGCGCTTTGGTCGTGGTGCCATCCCTCCAGCTCGAGCACCTAGCACGCGAGGTATGGCGGTTGCCCGCGGAGCGAGTAGCATACGTTCCGAATGGCGTCGATGTTGCCCGCTTTTCCTCCCCAGCTCGCGACATCGCACCAGGCTTCACTCGCCGGCCCGGCGAACTGGTCGTCGGGACGGTCGCCCCATTGCGGCCCGAGAAAAATGTCGGGCGCCTTCTCCGGATATTCGCGGCACTGGACCCGTCGCCTCCGGCGCGCCTGCTGATCGCCGGCGACGGGATTGAGCGTCCGGTACTGCAACAGCTGGCGGATGAGCTCGGCATTGCCGACCGCGTGATCTTCACCGGTCAGGTGGCGCCGGAACAAGTGCTCGGCACATTTGACATATTTGCTCTCTCCTCGGACACCGAGCAGATGCCGAACGCGCTTCTCGAGGCGATGGCGGCGAGCCGACCGGTCGCCGCAGTGGACGTTGGAGATGTCAAGAGCATCGTTTGCAAAGAGAACCGCGATTTCATCGTCGAGCGCGATGATGGCCCGGCCTTTGCCGGGGCGATCGCCAAGCTGCTTCATGATCACGAGCAGCGTCGCACCCTCGGCCGCAAAAACCACGAGCGCGTTGTCAGCGCGTTCCCTCAAGAGAGAATGTTCGCGGCGTATTCAGAGATCTTCGGCGCGGACCAGACACACTGAGAGCCCGAGCCAAAAGTTCTTGCCTCCGGGCTCGTGAGGCGGACCCGCCCCGCTAGGGCTGGGTGGGTCGGGGTATTTGGGTCAGGCGGCGTTTCTGTCCAACAGCTCGATATGGACATTTTGCGGCCCGCGCAGGAAGGCGATCCGCACGCCGGGCCTGATCGTCGTCGGCTCCCTCGTGAATTCGGCGCCCTTCTTCTTGAGCTCGGCGACCGCGTCGTCGATGCCGGTGACGCGCAGCCCGATATGCTCGAGCCCGAGATAAGGCGGCTGAGGCGGTGCCGCGACGTCTTGCTCCGCAGGGACCTGCGCGATGAAGACGGAGACCCCGCCAAGATTGAGGTCGAGACGCGGCCGGCCGTCCGACTGTACCGAGCGGATGATCTCGGCGCCGAACATTTCCGCGTACCAGCGGGCGGTCGCCTCCGCATCGGGGCTGCGTAGATGGATGTGGTCGTAGGTGAAGGTTGCCATGTCTTGCTCCTCTTCTCTATTGACGACACTCTAGGCCTAAGCCCAGTCCTGCTGCCAGCGGCTCAGGCGCCACGGATTTGCGGACGACGCCTCTCGCGCCAGGCGGCGTGACTCTCCTTGGCGTCTTCGGTCAGCGACAAAGCCATGAAGCGATAGAGATCGATGAAGGCGGCATCGGCCGCATTCGGCATATCGAGCCCGCGGTTCAACGATTCCTTGGCCAGCCGAGACGCGAGCGGCGGCAGCTCGGCCAAGTGCTCGGCGATTGCTGTCGTCTGCGCGATCAGCTCGGCGTGCGGTACCAGCCACTGGGCGAGGCCGAAACGGAACGCTTCTTCCGCTTTCATCGGGTACCCCATCGCGACCTTCATCGCCTGGCCTTTGCCGACCCAGCGTGCCAATCGAACGATTCCGCCGTGGTTCGGCAGTATGCCCAACGCGACCTGCGGCAGCCGCCATTCGGCACGATCGGAAGCGATAATCAAATCGCAGCAGTAGGTGACGATGCAGCCGATGCCGACGGCATAGCCGTTGACCGCAGCGATGACGGGCTTGGGAAACTCGGTCAGCACTTGGCCCGCCGAACGATGGCGCTGCGCCAGGCCCTCGATGAATTCGGCCATCGAGGCCTGCGTGTGGGTCTGCGGGTTCTTGAGATTGGCACCGGCCGAGAACGCACCGCCCGCCTCGTCGCCGGTCAGCACGGCGAGCCTGATTTCGGGATCGGACGCCATCTCGTCGCAGCGCCTGGTGATCTCCTCGTTGAAATCCTCGCCCCAGGCGTTGCGCGCCTCGGGACGGCTCAAGGTGAGCCAACCGACATGGTTACGCTTTTCGTAATGGACCGGCATCGGAAACTCCTTTGAACGAAACCGCCAACCCGCGCTGATCTTGCCCTCGCGTTGTGCATGATTGCATCCACAATCCGGCGGGTGTCGCCGGGAAACGGAATTGCTAGGGTGCCTCGATGACCGCGAGCCGGTTTCCCGCCAGCATCGAGAGCCGTGCGTCGTGGCTGGCGGCGTCGATCACGTTGCTGCTCCTGTCGGTCTCCTACGGCGCGCCGCTCATCGTCGTCGTCGGGCTGAAGCCGATCGCGGCGTCGCTCGACACAGACCGATCGGTGGTGGCGTTGGCCGCTTCGCTGGTCTGGCTGGGCACCGGCCTCGGCGGCATCATGATGGGCCGGGTGGCGGATCGTGTAGGGATGCGGCCGGTCGCGGTCTTTGGCGCCGCGATGATAGCGTTGGGCCTGGCGGTCTCGGCGATCGGCCAGACCTGGGCGCTCTTTCTCGGCAGCGCAGTGCTGATCGGCCTCCTCGGCAACAGCGCACATTATCCGCCGTTGGTGACCTATATCAGCCGGTGGTTCGACCGCCGCCGCGGTACGGCGGTGGCGCTAATCTCGTCGGGACAATACATCGCCGGCGTGCTGTGGCCGACTGTGTTCGAGCAGGGAATGACACGGTTCGGCTGGCAGGTGACGATGCTCGGATTCGCCTTCGTCGTCGCCGGTGCGATCGTCCCGCTGGCGTTGTTTCTTTCGCCGCCGCCACCGCCGAGCTTTGTCGAGCCTGCCACCGGCGGCACCCTCCGCCGCCCGCGGGCGCTGGGGCTGCCGGCGAACCTCGTGCAGAGCCTGATTTGCGCTGCAGCGTTTTTGTGCTGCGTGCCGATGGCAATGCCGGCGGGACATCTGGTGGCGCTGTGCAGCGACCTCGGGATCCCGGCGGGGCGCGGAGCGGCGATGCTGTCGGTGCTGCTCGGCTGTGCCTTTGTCAGCCGCATGTTCTGGGGGTGGGCGGCGGACCGGATCGGCGGGCTCGGCGCGGTGCTCGCCGGCTCGGCATGCCAAGCGGCGGCGATCGCGGCCTTCGCGGTGACCCAGGACGAGGCCGGTCTGTTCGCGGTCTTGGCCGCCTACGGGCTCGGCTTCAGCGGGATCATCCCGGCCTATGTCGTCGCCATACGCGAACACTTCCCCTCGGCCGAGGCGTCATGGCGGGTGCCGACAATGTTCTTCACCGGAATGTCGGGGATGGCGTTCGGCGGCTGGTTCGCCGGCGCGCTCTACGACCATTTCGGCTTTTACGCTCCGGCCTTCATCGCCGGGGCGTTGTTCAATCTCGCCAACCTGGCGTTGATCGGGTTCCTCGTCATGCAGCAGGTGCGGCAATCGCGCCTTCCGGCGGCGCAGCCGGCTTAGGCGTCTGAAGACCCCTCACCCCGGCCCTCTCCCCGCGAGCGGGGAGAGGGAGGGACCCGCGTCAGCGGGAGGGTGAGGGACCCGCGTCAGCGGGAGGGTGAGGGACCCGCGTCAGCGGGAGGGTGAGGGGCGGCAGCGACGGGCGCCTGATCATCTGGCGCTTTAAGCGGCGGTTTTGACGAGCTTGTGGATTACCCGCATGCGCACGGGCGCCGGGTCCTGGGAGAACCGCGCCCAGGTGCGCCCGGAAAGCTCGCCGACATAGATGTTGCCGTGCCCGTCGACGGCGATGCCGTGCGGCGAGGTGAACTGGCCGGGGGCGAGACCGGCGTGCATCTTCCCCAGGCGAGCCAGCACCTTGCCCTTGGCAGTGTGGATGCTGACGCGCGGCCCGATATTCGGCCAATCGCGGTTGATCTCGCCCGACGGGCCGCCTTCACCGATATAGACGAGCGGGTCGGGGCCGGTCGCCATGCACATGCCGTTCGGCCGGTGCAAATTGTTCCACTGGGCCTCGAACTTGCCGTTGCCATCGAACACCTGAACCCGATGATTTTCGCGGTCGGCGACGTAGACCCAGCCGTCGGGGTCGCAGCAGATGTTGTGCGGGACATTGAATTGGCCGGGATCGGTGCCCGGCTCGCCCCACGACATCTGCAGCTTGCCGTCAGGCGCGTATTTATGGATCCGCGCGTTGCCGTAGCCG
>DATNKF010000130.1:0-8631 GCA_035603555.1 Allostellaceae bacterium | reverse complement strand
TCCAAAATTGGATCGGCGATCACTCTCCAATCACCCTACCCTGACCAATATCTGTAGGCTTCTGAGGCCCGGCGGCAATTGCTCGCCCTTGGCGCGGACGCGGCGGCCCCAATTGGTGAACGACACCTCCCCGACATAGATGTCGCCGCGGGAATCGACAGCGAGACCGTGCGGCGAGATGAACTGGCCGGGGTCGAGCCCGGCATGCGCGTGGCCGAGCCGCGCCAGCAGCTCGCCCTTGTGGGTATAGATGCTGACCCGGGGACCGCAATTCGGAAGGTCGATATTGACCGCCATGTCGGGCCCGATCTCGCCAATGAAGAAGCGCGGCGTCTTCGTACCGCTCTCCATGTAGAGGCCGGAGGGACGGTGCATGTTGTTCCACTGCGCCTCGTACTTGCCGTTGCCGTCGAACACCTGGACGCGGTGATTCTCGCGGTCGGCCACATAGACCCAGCCGTCGGGATCGCAACAGATGTTGTGGGCGATGTTGAACTGGCCAGGATCCGTACCCGGCTCGCCCCAGGACATCACCCGCTTGCCGTCCGGGGTGTATTTGTGGACGCGGGAATTCCCGTAACCGTCAGAGATGTAGAGGTGGTCGGCCTGCGGCGACAGCGCGGTGTGGGTGCAGCGGTGAAAGGGCTCGCCGCTCATATAGGGGGCGGGCTTGCCGGGAATGCCGATGGTCAGCAAGACCTTGCCGTCGAGCGTGCACCGGCGAACCGTGTGGTCGCCGTCGTCGGTCAGCCAGATCGTCTCGTCCGGCGCCATGTGGACGCCGTGCGGCCGCACGAAGATGCCCTCGCCCCACGACCGCAGGAAATTGCCGTCCCGATCGAACACGCACATCGGGTGTTTGCCGCGATTGAAGGCGTAGACGTTGTCGTTCTTGTCGACCCCGACGGCGGCGACATCGGCGTTGAACTCCATGCCCGGCGGCAGTTTTGCCCAATCGTCGCTGACCGCGAAGCGGTAGCCGTCCGTCCCAAGTACGACAGGCATGGCGATTCCTCTCATTTCTCGCGATGCAGATAGCTTCGCGGCGAATTATAGAACCGTCGGATCGCGGCTCAACGCGTTCGTTCGGAGCGGAATTATACTAGGTGACTCACCTAGCCGTGTTCGTTTCGTGCATTACGCGAGAGCCGCTCTCCCGCGACCTGATAATGCAGGTGGGATTCAGGCGCAGACCCAACCTGTGGCTTCCTCGGTCCGTAACATGGTCCAAACCGGCAGGCGTCGGCCATCGCTAATCGGGGGTGCATCATGGCACGCCGCCAAATTAGTTGAAACGTCCGCGCAATGTACCATATTATTGCGATATTGTCAATACCGCTGCCCGCTGACGACCAGTTGAACGCGGCCCGGGGCCGGAGGTGGGCTGATCGTCCCGGGGATTTGCGCTGCACAGCCTCCTCTGGGCACCGCAGGCCCGTCTGAGGAGGCTTTGACAGAGGCGCTACAACAACCCAAATCTTGCGGTGCCAGACGGCCGGATGGCCGCTCTCCGCGGTTGCGCGGGGAGAGGAAAGTCCGGGCTCCACGGAGGTACGGTGCCGGGTAACGCCCGGCGGGGGCGACCCCAGGGAAAGTGCCACAGAAAGTACACCGCCAACCCGCCGCGGCACGCCGGGCGGGCGGCAAGGGTGAAACGGTGCGGTAAGAGCGCACCGCGCCGCCGGCAACGGCGGCGGCAGGGAAAACCCCACCGGGAGCAAGACCAAGTAGGAGCGGCAGGCATCCCGGAGTGATCCGAAGATGCCGGGCGAGCCTTCGCGCCGCCGCTCGGGTCGGTCGCACGAGGCGCTCGGCGACGAGCGTCCCAGAGGAATGGCCATCACCGCCCCGGGCATGGCGCCCGGGTGCGGGACAGAACCCGGCTTACACGCCGTCTGGCTTTGTTGTCGTAGTGGACCTTTCGGCGGATCAAATCGGGATAAGTGCGCTTTGTAGGGGACAACGCTGTGGATGACGGATTTTGTCGTTGCTCGTCGAAATCGATCGGTTAGCGTGGCGTGGTGTGGTTGATGCGCAGGGTTTCGCGGTCGTGACCCGGCAGTCAGGGCCTCAAACGGGGTGTCCCGCGAAACGGCATGCCACACGCAGGGGGAAGGTGCGGGCGATCCTCGGGGTCGCCCGTTCCTTTTTGGATCCCGCACCTCATGGTTGTCCCATATACGGCGGCCCGCTTCACCTGCAGCGGGATTTCCCCTTCAGGTTGCAAGCCGCGAATCCGGCCGGACCACCCCCCACGGCAGTCGCCGTCCGCGGCCCCTGCTCCGGCGGTTTCATGGCGGGAATCATCCGTCTGATCTTGACCACTAGAACAATCCGTAAACGCACAATTTCCGTCGGACGCCAATTGCCCCATAATTCGTTAGGGAAAGAGATCGGCCTCCAGATGATGTGGTTGTGACAGATGCCTGACGGTCACTTGCATATCTGCAGTTTTATTTCGAATTTCCATTGACACCCATAAAATCCCATGTCATACCATCATTACCCATGGACGGGATCCTGCTGATGGGGGGAATTTCGGCAGATCCCATCGGGCGCCCCTTGCCGAGAGTCCATGGGCGAGCGTTGGGGGAAATAAGTGGCACTGTTCATGTCCACTTACGTGAACAAGGTCGACCGCAAGGGGCGGGTTTCAGTGCCGGCGACCTTTCGCACCGCTCTAGCCGATCAGAATTTCGACGGTATCGTCGCGTTCCCCTCGCTGGATTACGATGCCCTCGAGGCAACAGGCATCGACACTATGGAGGCGATATCGGCAGGGCTCAACGCACTCGAACAGCCGGCGGAGCAGCAGGGTCTTGCAACCCTGATCCTCGCCCGCTCACTGCGGCTGCCCTTCGATCCGGAGGGGCGGATTGTCCTCCCCGAGAAACTCGCTGCGCATGCGCATATCACCGAGAGCGCGGCGTTCGTGGGACTTGGATCGACGTTCCAGATCTGGGAGCCCGATCGATTTGCCGCGCACGAGGCCGCTTTGCTCGAGCGCACCCGCCGCGAGGGAATGAGAATGCCGTCGCTCGGCAGCCTTGCCAGTCGACCGCGCTCATGATCGAGCAGCGCCAGCACCACTCTCACTTGGAAGTGCAGTCGGGGGGTCCGCAGCTCGGCCCACGGACGCCGCATATCCCCGTGCTTGTCGATGCCGTGCTCGCGGCGCTGGCCCCGCGTGACGACGCCCTTTATGTCGACGCCACCTTTGGACGCGGCGGCTACAGCGCGGCATTGCTCGCCGCAGCGCGGTGCCGAGTGGTCGCATTCGACCGCGACCCCGAAGCGATACGCTACGGACGCGAGCTGGCCGAGCGGTACAGCGGACGGCTGACCGTCATCGAGGGCCGTTTCGGCGAGATGGTCCGCCTGCTCGCTCCCATAACCTGCGGCCCGATCGCCGGCATTGCTTTCGATCTCGGGGTCTCTTCGGTCCAGCTGGACGAGCCTGAACGCGGTTTTTCGTTTCGCTTTGACGGGCCGCTCGATATGCGGATGAGCCGCGAAGGTCAAACTGCTGCCGATCTGATCGCTTCCCTGGCGGAACGGCAGCTCGCGGAACTCATCCGCGAGCTCGGCGAGGAGCGCTTCGCCCGTCGGGTCGCCCGTGCGATCGGCGCGGCTCAGCGGCATCAACCGCTCCGGCGGACCCTTGAGCTCGCCACCGTGGTGCGTGCGGTCGTGCCCACATCCGAGCCCGGGCAGGACCCAGCGACTCGGACGTTCCAGGCCCTGCGTATAGCCGTCAACGACGAACTCGGCGAACTCGACCGTGGACTTGCTGCGGCCGAACAGCTGCTGATGCCCGGCGGCAGGCTGGCGGTGGTTTCGTTTCACTCACTCGAGGACCGCCTGGTCAAACAATTTTTGCAGCGGCGCGGCGAAGGAGCGCCGCGCAGCTCGCGCCACGCCCCGGCTCCGCTGGCGGCCGTGGCACCGAGCTTCAGATTGCTCGGGCGCCGGGCGGTCAGGGCCGATGCTGGGGAAATCGCGCGCAACCCCCGTGCTCGGTCGGCACGGCTGCGTGCGGCGGAGCGAACTGCGGCGCCGTCTTGGCCAGCCGATTTCGCGGCTCCGAGCCGCAGTCGAACGTGATCCGGCTCAGCACGATGTTTTGGCTGGTTCTCGTCTTGATGACGGGGTTTGCCATGTTCGGGGTCAAATACGCGGTGCAATCCCTGGAGGACGAGCTCAATCGGATCAAGAAGGCGACAATCGCAGAGGAGCACGCGATCCGCACCAATGAGGCGGAATGGGCTTATCTGACCCGACCCGAGACCCTCGAAGAGATGAACCGGCATTACCTATCCCTCGGACCGATCGCGACGAAGCAGCTCCGCCTCACTGTCATCGACATCCCGCTTCGCCCTCAGCCAGCGCTGCCGGCTGATCCGTCCCCCGCTGCAGCACCTGCGCCGGAGAGTGAGGTATCCCCGCCCGAAGCGCCGATCGCAGCTACGACCCAAGAGATACAGGCCGTGGCTGCGGCCCCGGAATCATCAGTCGCAGTCGCAGTCGATGCCGCAGCGCCGGAAAAACCGGGGCACACCACAGAGCCGGCAAAGCCGACGCCGACAAAGACTGCAGCCAAGCCGGCAGCGCTCCCGCGGCGGCCCAGATCGCTCGACGAATTGATCGACCAGGTGGCAGCGAGCCGCTGATGGTCGCCCAATATCTCGACGATAACCCGTGCCGGCCGCGCCATTTCAAGCCGCCTCCCTGTGTCGCGATCGTTCCCGACGGCCCGGCTATGCAGGCTCTCGAAGCCTGCCACAGTCGGCTTCTGGTGACCGCTGTGTTGTTCACCCTGGTCTTTGCCGTGGTTGGCCTAAGGGTGGCAGAAATTGCGCTTTTCGAGGGCGGCAGCGCCCAATCCCACATTGCGCGCATCCGAGCGGTAAAGGCGCCGGTGCCGAGCCACGCCGATATCGTCGACCGCAACGGCAATGTCCTTGCCACGACGCTCGACAGCCCGTCGCTCTACGCCGTTCCGAAGCAAATCCTCGACCCGACAGACGCCGCGAGCAAGATTCTCCGGGTCTTCCCCAAGCTCAGCAAGGCCGAAGTCTATACCAAGCTCACCTCGGGCAAGAGCTTTGTGTGGATTAAGCGCCACCTGACGCCTCGAGAACAATACGACGTCAACCAACTCGGAATCCCCGGACTGGAATTTGAGCACGAGGAGCGGCGTCTTTATCCCGGCGGCGGTCTGACGTCTCATGTCGTGGGCTACGCCGGGATCGACAACACCGGCTTCGCCGGGGTCGAGCGCGCCCTGGACGGCGTGCTGAAAGAACGCCAAGAGCCGCTGCAGCTCTCGCTCGACCTTCGCTTGCAGTACATCCTGCGCGAGGAATTACAGCGCGTTATCGACGATTTTACCGCAAAGGGCGCCGCCGGGCTGATTATGGACGTCAACACCGGCGAGGTTCTGGCGATGTCGTCGCTGCCGGATTTCGACCCGAACCACCCCGCCATCCCGGATCCGAACCGTTCGGCCATTTCCCTTGCCGACCGGATATTCAATCGGAATACCCTCGGCGTCTATGAGCTCGGCTCCATCTTCAAGATTTTCACGGTGGCCATGGCCCTCGATGCCGGCACCTCGACGATGACCAGCACCTACGACGCGAGTCGTCCGATATCGATCGGACGCTTCACGATCTCGGATTATCATGGCAAACATCGGGTGTTGAACGTCCCGGAAATCCTGATGTACTCGTCAAATATTGGGGCCGCCAAGATGGCTATCTCGGCCGGGGGCCAAAAGCAGCGAGAGTTTCTCGCGCGGCTTGGTCTGCTGCGCAAACCGAAGATCGAGATCTCGGAAGTGGGAGAACCGCACTATCCGGCAAAATGGCGCGAAGTCAATGTGATGACCATCGCCTTTGGTCACGGGATTTCCGTGACCCCGCTGAGCTTTGCGACCGCCGCTGCCGCGCTCGTCAATGGCGGGGTGCTCCGCCAGGCTACTCTCGTCAAACTGCCCCCCGGTCATGCTCCCCAGGGTCAACAGGTGATTTCAGCGAAGACCTCGGACCAAATGCGTCGACTGATGCGCTTGGTGGTTGAACGCGGGACCGGCGCAATGGCAGCCGCCCCGGGCTACGTCGTCGGTGGAAAGACGGGGACGGCGGACAAGGTTTCGGGCCGGCATTACGCCGATCGAAAGCTGCTGTCGAGCTTTGTCGGGATCTTCCCGATCAACGCCCCGCAATATCTTGTCCTGGCGATGGTCGACGAACCACATCCCAACAAGCAGAGCCACGGCTATGCAACCGCGGGCTGGACCGTAGCTCCGGCGACCAGCCGCATCGTCCAGCGGATTGCGCCCGTTCTCGGAGTGCAGCCCGTCGACGAAGCCTCGCCCGAAGTGCAGCGCGCGCTGCTCATAGACAGCCTTCAAGGCAAGCGGCTTGAAGCTTACTGAACTCGCGGGCGTCACCCCCAGCCCCGGCCCCGATCCGGAGATCGTGGGCCTCAGCGCCGACTCGCGAACCATTCGCCCCGGCTTTCTGTTCGCCGCTTTGCCCGGGACCCGTCTTGACGGCCGGGCATTCGCCGACGATGCCGTGGCGCATGGCGCCGTCGCAATCCTGACCGACGATGCCCAAGCGCTCGCGCTCACCCCGCAGTCTCGCGAGCGCGTAGCGATCCTCGTCGATCCAAATCCGCACCGACGGCTGGCACGTCTAGCCGCCCGCTTCCATGGCCGGCAGCCCCGAACAATTGCGGCCGTGACCGGCACCAACGGCAAGACCTCTGTCGTTCATTTCACCCGCGAAATATGGACGACGCTCGGTTTTGCTGCGGCAAGTCTCGGCACGCTCGGGTTGATCACTGCCGATGGCAGGCGTCCCGGTAGCCTGACGACACCCGATCCGATCGCGCTCCATTATGATCTGGCCACCCTTGCCGGAAGGGGGATCGAGCGGGCAGTGATCGAAGCATCGAGCCACGGTCTCGACCAATGCCGGCTCGATGGTGTGACGGTGGCATCAGCCGCTTTCACCAACTTGACCCGGGATCACCTCGACTACCACGGCGATTTGATGCGTTACCGGGCGGCGAAAGACCGGCTGTTTAGCGCACTCCTTGCGCCGGGCGGGACAGCGGTCCTCAATGCCGACAGCGGCGAATTCGCGCGCTTGGCCGCGCTCTGCCATGCTAGAGGTCATCCGGTCATCGCATATGGCGGCGACCCGACCGCCGATCTGTGTCTTTCGGATTGCAAGCCGCAGGGCAGCAGCCAGCTGCTGCTCCTCAATCTCTTTGGACAACGCCGCGAGCTGGTGCTGCCGCTTGCCGGGGCATTCCAGGCGGTGAACGCACTAGCGGCGCTCGGCCTTGTAGTGGCGACGGGGATCCCGGCGGCGGTGGCGGCCGAGGCTCTGATCCATTTGACCAGCGTCCCGGGCCGGCTCGAGTTCGTCGCGGCGCTCGAAGAAGGTGGAGCGATTGTCGTCGATTATGCCCACACCCCGGACGCGCTCGCGACCGTGCTCGCGACATTACGTCCTCACGCGCAGGGCCGGCTCATTGCCCTATTCGGCTGCGGCGGCGACCGCGACGCCGGCAAACGTCCCCTGATGGGGCAGGTCGCGGCCCGCCTGGCAGACCGGGTGTATGTGACCGACGACAACCCGCGGAACGAGCGGCCGCCACAGATCCGCCGCGAAATTCTCGCAGCTGCCCCGAGTGCCATCGAGATCGGCGACCGCCGAGAGGCGATCGCGGCGGCGATCGCCGATCTCGATCCCGGCGACCTGCTGGTCATCGCCGGGAAGGGGCATGAAACCGGTCAAGTCGTCGGCAGCGAAATCTATCCGTTCGACGACGCCGTCGTCGCCCGCGAAATCGCCGGAGCGCGCTCGCGGAACTGTGTCAGGCGGATCGGATAGTGATACCGCTGTGGACCGCTGGAGATGCCGCAGTCGCGACCGGCGGACTGAGCGCTTCCGACTGGGTGGCGACGGGCGTGTCGATCGATACCCGCAGTATTTGCGCGGGTGACCTGTTCGTTGCCCTGCGGGGTCCGAATCATGACGGCCACGATTTTGTCGCTGCGGCCCTCGCGCGCGGCGCCGCAGCGGCGGTGGTGGATCGCGACATCCCGGATTTGCCGATGGCCGCACCTTTG
The DNA here is from genome assembly GCA_035603555.1 of Allostellaceae bacterium. Taxonomy (GTDB): domain Bacteria; phylum Pseudomonadota; class Alphaproteobacteria; order ATCC43930; family CGMCC-115725; genus AP-15. The sequence goes on along the minus strand of DATNKF010000130.1, from coordinate 482 downwards.
CTGCGCGTAGCCGACACGCTCGCCGGACTTGCCGCCCTCGGTGCGGCAGCGCGTGAGCGCTCCAGCGCCCGGGTGATCGCGGTTACCGGCAGTGTCGGCAAGACCGGCACCAAAGAGGCGCTGCGCGTTGCTCTCGCCGCTTGGGGCCCGGCTTTTGCCTCGGCAGGCGGCCTCAATAATCATTGGGGGGCGCCGCTGTCTCTCGCCCGGATGCCGACCGCTGCCGCTTACGGGATTTTCGAGCTGGGCATGAACCATGCGGGCGAAATAGCCGTTCTTACTAGGCTCGTGCGGCCGCACGTCGCGATCATCACGACGATCGAGCCCGCCCATCTCGGTTTTTTTTCATCGCTCGAGGCGATTGCCGATGCGAAGGCCGAAATATTTCTCGGGCTCGAACCCGGCGGCATCGCCGTGCTCAACCGCGATAATCCGCATTTCGACCGGCTCTCGGCGGCGGCCATGCGCGCCGGCGCGGCCGA
>DATNKF010000129.1:0-3129 GCA_035603555.1 Allostellaceae bacterium | reverse complement strand
CGTGGACGGCTCGGGGGAGCCGGCATTCCAAGCCGATGTGGCGGTGCATCAAGGGAAAATCGTCGGGGTCGGCAAATACGCCGGCGCTGCCGCCAACCGCACGATCGATGCCTGGGGGCGGGTCGTGGCGCCCGGCTTCATCGATCATCATACCCATTTCGATCCGCAAGCGGTCTGGGACCCCTATTGCGGCTCCTGGGTGCACAACGGCCACACCACCGTCATCGTCGGCCAGTGCGGGCAGGTTATCGCCCCGGTCCGGCCCGGCGACGGTGAGTGGTATCTCGAATTCTTCTCCGACGCGGAACAGATTCCGCTACCGGTGCTGAAGGCCGGGGTCGACGTGACCTGGGAATCGGTCGGCGACTATCTGAATGCGCTCGGCAAAAAGCGCGGCATCAACGTCGGCACGCTGGTCGGCCATTCGGGCATCCGCCGCTATGTGATGGGCGAGGTGGCCTCCGACCGGGTCAAAGCAACGCCGGAAGAAATCGCGGCGATGCAGCGGCTGATCCGCGAGGCGATGTACGACGGCGCGCTCGGCTTTTCGACGGCGCCGAAAGACCGCGGCGACCCCGCCGGGGTGCCCGATGACGCCGAGCGCTGGGCGCTCGCCAGTGTGCTCGGCGAACTCGGCACAGGCGTCTTCCAAGTCGCCGGCGGTGCGCCCGGCGGCACCAAGGCGACGCGAGCGGTCGCCCGCGAGCTGGCGGCGCGCACCGGCCGTCCGTCGATCTACAACTTGATGTCCGATCCGATCGGCAATCCCGACGAGTGGGTCGAGCACCTGAAGTGGCTCGAGGACGGGTTCAAGAGCGGCGCGCGTTGCTACGGCTCGTGCCTCTCGACCGTCGCAGGCGGTATCTTCAACCTGGAGCGCGGCCTTAACGTCCCGCAGGACGAGGACATCACGCACCCAGAGGGCTTCTTCCGCGGGATGCCGACCTGGGACAATGTCATGGCGCGGCCCTATGAGGAGCGGATGCGCGCCTTCCGCGATCCCGAGATCCGCAAGGCGCTGTCGGCCGAAGCGGTCGATGGGACGGTTGCCCAGGAAGGCGGCATGACCGACCGGCGCGGCCGTGCCCGCGGCCTGTTCAACCGGCGCTGGGACCTCGTCGAGGTGTTCATGACGACGAAGGGCCAGAACCGCCACCTCGAAGGCAAGACGATCGAGCAGATCGCGAAAGAGCAGAACAAGAGCATCATGGACGCCTTCCTCGACCTGTCGCTCGACGAAGACCTGCAGACCTGCTTCCAGGCGATCGACCGCAACCATGACCCGAAAGTGCAGAAGCACATCCTCGGTTCGCCGTTTACCGTGATCGGCACCAGCGACGGCGGCGGCCGGCCGCACACCGCCGACCGGCACGAGACCAGCACGAATCTGCTGGGCCACTGGGTGCGCGAACAGCAGGTGATGACGCTCGAAGAGGCCGTCTATCGGCTGACCGGTAAGACCGCACTGATGCACGACATTACCGATCGCGGCTTCATCGCCGCCGGCAAGGTCGCCGACATCACGATCTTTGACCCCGACACGATCGCATCCAAACCGCGCGAGCCCGTCGCGACGCTGCCGGCGGGCGGCGTGCAGGTCAAGCGCGATGCGGTCGGCATCGACTACGTCGTGGTCAACGGCAGCGTGCTGCTCGACAAGGGCGAACTGACCGATGCGTTACCCGGCCAGATCATCCGCGGCCCCCTCTATCAGGCGGGCGCCGCGTAAGCTCTTCCGGGAAGGCCCGTCACCCCAGCCCTCTCCCCGCAAGCGGGGAGAGGGAGGGATCCCTGGCGCATTGGAAATGCGCCACCCGACAGGCGCGCGCACGCGTGCGCCGAAAGGGGGCGGGAGGGTGAGGGGCGGTGGAGTTGCTGCCGTTACATCATGGACTTGATGTCCGCGGAGAAGGTCGGGAACCCGTAGATCAAGTCCCTGACATCGCCCGCCGTGATGTTGTGTTTTATCGCGAGCGCGAAGATATGGATCAGCTCCTCGCCGGCATGCCCGAGGATGTGCGCGCCGATGATCCGATCCGTCTTCTGCTCGATCAGCACCTTCGCCCAAGCGGCCTGCTCGGCATAGGTGCGGCCCGATAGCCACTCGTGCATGTCGTTAACCACGGCGCGGACCTCGATGCCCTTGTCCTCGGCGGCGGCCTCGGTCAGGCCGACACTTGCGAGCGCCGGGACGGTGAAGACGCAGGACGGGATGCCCGTGTAATCGGGCGCGTGCTTCGGGCCGTCGACAATATTGCGGCCGACGATCCGGCCCTCATAGATCGCGATCGGAGAGAGCTGCGCGTGCCCGGCGACCGCGTCGCCGCAGACATAGACCGCGGCGTTCGATGTCGAGCGCAAATGGGGGTCGAGCGCGATCCTCGTGTGCTCCGCCGCAACATGGCCGACATCCAGGTCGAGGCCGTCGGTATTGGCGACCCGCCCGGCGCCGTTGACGACACGCTCGGCCTCGACCGTGTGCTCGAACCCGCCCTCTTGATAGACGACGCGAAGCCGCTCTCCCGCTCGCTCGATCCGCTGGATCTCGACCCCGGTGTGGATTGCGACCCCGATGCGCTCGGTCGCGGTGCGCAACTGCGCGACCGCATCGGCGTCCATGTTGTCGAGGAGCCGCGGCAGCACTTCGAGGATCGTGACCTTGGCGCCGGCGCGGGCATAGACATGGCTGAATTCGAGCGCGATCACCCCGCCGCCGACGAAGACCACACTGGTGGGCAGTCGGCGCTCGCTCAGCACATCGTCGGAGGTGATCATCAGCTCGGCGCCGGGAAATGGCAGCCTGCGCGGCTTTGAGCCAGTGGCGATCACGATATGCTTTGCCTCGAGGGTTTCCGCGCCGACCGCTACGGCATTTGGTCCGGCGAAGCGGCCGTGATCCCGGATTACCTCGACCCCGCGTCTCTTCATCAGCTCTTCGAGCGAGGCCGGGATGCCGGCTATCATCGCCTTTTCGCGGTCGATCAGCGCCGCCCAGTCGAGGCTCGGCTTGCCGACGGTGATGTGATGGGCTTTGGCGCGCTCGATCTCGTCGAGCGCGTGGGCGGCGGCGACCAGCACCTTTTTCGGCATGCAGCCGCGGTTGGGGCAGGTCCCGCCGAGCAGATCCGG
>DATNKF010000128.1:0-4273 GCA_035603555.1 Allostellaceae bacterium | reverse complement strand
TTGCCGAGACCGGCGCCGCCGAAACCGAGTTGCGTGACCTCGACCTCAGTCAGGCCAAGGCGGCGGCGGGCGAGCGGGTCCATGCGTTTGCCCTCTTGTGTCGGCGGATGGCCCCCGCGTCTTTGGCCGAGCGCCGGTCGCGGCCGTGTTGGTGTGTCTCATCCGCCACTCTCGAACGCTGCTCCTGCCGCTCGTCCTTGCGGCGGCCGAGTTTGCGCCTATATAGGCGTTCATGCTATATTGTCAATTTATGATGGTTCGTTCGTTCGTGCTGATAATACAACACGAGGTGCTGCCGCCGATTTCCGCTGCCAATTCCCTGCCGACCGCGTTTTGGTGCGCGCAAATCCGCTGCCGGGAAACTCACGAAACGGCATCCAAGCCATTGATATCCGGCGATTATTCGCCACAAAGGCGGCGATTTTCGGGTGCCAAACCGGGGTTTCCCTGCTGTCAGGGAATTTCCGCGGGGTTCGCTCTTGCCCGAGAGGCCCGCTCCTCCCCTACTGGGGGCGCGACCCGCGCCGCAACACCTCGAGCCGCAGCGGCAGCGGCGTACCGAGCCAGAGGGCGAACCGGGTATGGTCGGCGACGCTGTCATCGGTGAGCGGATGCACCAGCACGTCCAGACCTTCACGATTGAGCATCAGCCAGGGAACCAGCCCCGGGAACTCCTCCGCCGCGAACGCCACCTGGTACATCGCGACCGGATGCGGGCCGACCGGCTCGTCATGCCAGCTTCCCAGCCGAGCCTGGAAGCGCTCGCCGATGCCCGCGCGCAGGCGCTCGGCCGTTCCCCGGGTCTCGGGCGCATAATAGATATGGGCGTGATAGCCCTTGACGTGGCTGGGATCAGCAAACGCGTCGGGCATGTTCTTCTCCTGTGTTGATCGCGTCTGTCGCCGCGGGCGCCGTCATCGCCCCGCAGCCGAGGGCACGCTGCATCAAGACGATGTCGACCCAGCCGCCGAATTTGAAGCCGACCGCGGGTAGAACGCCGACTTGCGTAAAGCCAAGTGCCGCGTGCAGGCGGATCGACGGCCAAGTGTCGCTGCCGCCGATGACCGCGACCATTTGTCGATAGCCGAGTTCGGCGCAATGGTCGAGGAGGCGTCCGAGCAATGCCCGACCGATCCCGCGTCCGACCTCCGCCGCATCGAGGTAGATCGAGTCCTCCAGCGTGAACCGATAGGCCGCGCGGGGTCGGTACGGGCCGGCGTAGCAATAGCCCAGCACTCGGCCTGAGCGCTCGGCCACCAGGTAGGGCAAGCCAAGTGCGACGATCTCGCGCCGGCGGGACGCAAGCTTCTCGGGTGCGGGCGGAACCTCCTCGAAGGACGCCAACCCGTGCAGGACGTAGTGCCGGTAGATCGCAGCGATCGCAGCGATGTCGCCCTCATCAGAGGAACGGATTTCGACGTCGCCGCTCAAATGACGCGGATCGGCTTGCCGTCGAGAAAGGCGACGACATTCTCGACGATCTGGGGGTAGGAACTTCGATAGTTTTCCTCCGTGACGTAGCCGATATGCGGGGTCAGGATCACATTCGGCGCCGTGCGTAGCGGATGGTCGATCGGCAAAGGTTCCTTGTCGTAGACGTCGAACCCGGCATAGGCCAGGCGTCCCGCCTTCAGTGCGGCGACGATTGCCTCGGTATCGCAGATCGGCCCGCGCGAGGTATTGACGAGGATTGCGCTCGGCTTCATCAGGCCGATCTCGCTGGCTCCGACGAGGCCGCGGCTGCGCGGGCTCAGAACGAGATGCACCGAGAGTATATCGGAGCGGCGGAACAGCTCGTCCTTCTCGACCCGCTCGACCCCCTGCTCGCTGGCCCTTTCGGCAGTCAGGTTTTGACTCCAGGCGATCGCTTTCATGCCGAAGGCGAGGCCGACCCGCGCGACTGCGCTACCGAGCCGCCCGAGGCCCAAAAGGCCGAGGGTCTTGCCGGCGACGCGGTGGCCGATCCGGGTCTGCCATCCGCCTTGCCGCATGAACTGATGATCCTCGGCGATGCGTCGGGCGGCGCCGAGGATCAGACCCCAGGCGAGTTCGGCGGTGTCCTCATTGCCGCCGCCCGGACCACCGGTGCCGCACACGGTGACACCGCGATCCTTCAGCGCCGCCATGTCGAACGAGGCGTTGCGCATGCCGGTGGTGATCAGCAGTTTCAGCTGGGGCAGACGGTCGACGACGGATTTCGGAAATGGCGTGCGCTCGCGCATCGCCGCCACGAGCTCTGAATCGGCGAGCGCGCGCACCACCGCGTCCTCATCGGCGAAGGCATGGCGCTCGACGGCGATCTCGACAGCGCGGCTTCTCACCGGGGACCAATCCGCCATGTCGAGCGCCACGCCCTGGTAATCGTCGAGGATGCTGAGCCGCATCGCCGTCTCCTTGTCTTCGATTCTTTACGACGCCATTGCCTTTTGCAGATTTGCGTCGAGCTTGTCGAGGAACTGGTTGGTCGTCAGCCAGGGGTGATCGGCGCGAATTAGGATCGCCAGATCACGAGTCATGTCACCGCCCTCGACAGTGTCGATGCAGACCCGCTCCAGATTCTCGCCAAAGCGGACGACATCGGGAGTGTTGTCGAAGGTGCCGCGATAACGCAGCCCACGCGTCCAGGCGAAAATCGAGGCAATCGGGTTGGTTGATGTCTCGCGGCCCTGCTGATGCTGGCGGTAGTGGCGGGTGACCGTACCGTGCGCGGCCTCGGTCTCCACGGTCTTGCCATCCGGCGTCAGCAGGACCGAGGTCATCATGCCGAGCGAGCCGAAGCCTTGCGCCAAGGTGTCCGACTGCACATCGCCATCGTAGTTCTTGCAGGCCCAGACAAAGCCGCCGTTCCACTTCAGCGCCAATGCTACCATGTCGTCGATCAGCCGGTGCTCGTAGGTCAGATTGCGCTTTTTGAATTCGGCGGCAAACTCGTTGTCGAACACTTCCTGAAACAGGTCCTTGAAGCGCCCGTCATAGGCTTTGAGGATCGTATTCTTGGTCGAGAGATAGACCGGCCAGCCGCGTTGCAGGCCAAAATTGAACGAGGAGCGGGCGAACCCCTTGATGGATTCGTCGAGATTGTACATCCCCATGGCGACGCCGCTATCGGGGAAATCGAACACCTTGCGGGTAACCGGCTCGCCACCGCCTTTGGGGGTGAAGGTCATCGTCAGGGTGCCAGCTTCCGGAACGACGAAATCGGTCGCGGCATATTGATCGGCATAGGCGTGGCGCCCGATGACGATCGGCTGAGTCCAGTTGGGCACCAGGCGCGGCACGTTTTGGCACACGATCGGCTCGCGGAAGATCGTGCCGCCGATGATGTTGCGCAACGTCCCGTTCGGAGACTTGTACATGCGCTTCAGGTTGAATTCCTTCACCCGTGCCTCGTCGGGCGTGATCCCGGCGCATTTGATACCGACGCCGTAGCGTTTGATCGCCTCGGCGGCCTCGACGGTGATGTGGTCCTCGGTGGCGTCCCGCTTCTCCATACCGAGATCGTAGTATTTCAGCTCGATATCGAGATACGGCAGGATCAGCTTGTTCTTGATAAAGCTCCACATGATCCGCGCCATCTCGTCGCCGTCGAGCTCGACGACCGGCTGAGCCACTTTGATCTTTGCCATCGATTTCCGTCCTCGCATGCGGCCGAGAGGAACACTGTCGGCCGGGTCATCGCAGCCCGCGAAGATAAGGGCCGCGACGTGGTGAGGCAAGCAGAGGGCATCCCCGAGTAAATTGGTTTGCATCAAACACCGTCGAGACCCGGCGCGGCGTGCTAGGCCCTGCCCCGAGCTACAGCGAACGGCTGTGCTGATTCTCTGGACCGTAGCTATCGCGGTCGGACCGACTTGCATCCTGTCCTATATTAGCAATAAGGAGCGAGATCGCTGAAAAGCAAATGACCCCGCAAACTCAGACTGACGCACTACGTTCCCCCTAAGTAACCACCGCGTACGAGTCCGGGCCTGGTCGCAACTGGGGAAGCGGAGTTGTTCACAGGGGTTTGGGCAGGTCGTCGGATGACCGCGATTTTCGCAAAGGATGCAAGCTGTTACCGGCCATTTACAGCGGTAATCAAACATTCACAATCGCCTATCTATTTTTTCCAACGAATTCAACATATTAAATCTTCTGCTTAATATTTGGGCAAAGTAACTCGGAGGAAGCGAACGGCTGGGTCTTGGTCGAGACCGAGCCGGTTTTCCCCCGAGTTATCCTCAGCCCCAGTGGATAGGGCCCGGTTGCGCGAATTCTCGCCCGCTTTTGCAGC
>DATNKF010000127.1:0-3531 GCA_035603555.1 Allostellaceae bacterium | reverse complement strand
ATTTCTTTTTTGAACGACTTCGGCCCCGGTGCATCGGTCGACGCCAGCGGCTCGACGGCGACCCTGCGACCGGCTGGAATCGGCGCTCTGCAGCCGATGGCAGCAGGGTTTGCCGCGGGGTCGGACCTCGCCGGTACCTCGGGAGCCGGTATAGCCCGCAGTTGCCCCTAACCGGGCATTGACCGGCCCCGCCCGGAACGGCTCAGGTGGGTGTTTTCTGAGGTTCGAGTCTGATTTGATTATTCAGGCGCTAGCGTTGGGTAACTCGCGGAGCTGAATTTTCAGCTGATCGAAATGGACCGGCTTGGTCAGGAACTCGGCAGCGGCGTACTCACTTTCGGCCTTGATCTGGCTGAATTTTTGCCCAGCTTGCCAGCGAGAGCGAGCCAATGAGCACCAGCCGCACAGCGCCGCGCATCACCATCTGCGGCATCCCGGAACTCGGCGAGCATTCCGCCGCCGGGGTGACGCACGTCTTGTCGATCCTTGGCCCGAACTCGCCTGACCCGCCCGAGTTCGCCGCGTTCGCGCCGCACCGGCGGCTGATCCTGCGCTTTCATGATGTGATCGAGCCGCAGCCCGACCAGATCGCCCCGACCCGCGAAGATGTCGAGCGGCTCTTGGTCTTTGGCCGGGAGGTCAGCGAGACGCCGGAGGCTCATCTGCTCGTGCATTGCCGTGCCGGGGTGTCGCGCTCTACCGCAGCGGCGGCGTTGATACTGATGCAGGCCCATCCCGAATGGCCGGCCAGCGCGGCGCTCGACGCGGTCGCCGCGATCCGGCCGCGCGCCTGGCCCAACCTGTTGATCCTCGAATTCGGCGACGCGCTATTGGGCCGCAACGGCGAGATCGTCGCCGCCGCCGGCGCGATCTATCGGCGCGTCCTGGCGCGCGACCCCGAATTCGGCGACCAGATGATCGACGCCGGCCGCGACCGCGAGGTAAGCGCCGCCTACCGCGAGACCGGCTGACCCTGTGCCGAGTGTCCCTTTCGGGTGTGCGCCGTGACAAGGCGGCGCTTTCCAGTGGGTGCAAGCCCCACCCGGCGACCGCTCCAGCCGGAAGCAACCGGAGCAGGCATGGAGGTGACGAAATGTCTGAAGCCTTCGGGTAGCGGGTCACGAAATACGGTGACCGCGCGAGTGTGCAGGCCGCAACGTGAGTAAACGCCGAGCAAGCCTCACATGACGAGGCTTAGGTCAAGCGGGTCGTGATCAGCTTGCCGCAGCCTGTCAGTCACGACCGTAGCCGCGGGGCGGCTCGATGTCGGCGAGGGCAGTGAGCTCGAGATCAGCGAGGGCCTCGAGAGCCTCGGCAGTGGCGGTGTCGCGCAGGCTGTCGGGCAGCCCAGTAAGCCACCTTGCATACTCGGCCTGTAGCGCCAGCAGCTCGGCCACCGCATCGCGCCAACGCTGAGGGCGGCTGCGTCGATCGGTTGAGCGGCGCGTGCGGGTCACGACGGGCGAAGGCTTCGTCAAGCGGTGGGCGCGATAGCGAGCCTGGCGCTCAGCGTTGCTCAACGCGTGCTCGCCGTCTGGTTTGCGGCCTCTCGGCATTGCCCTTGATCTCCGTTACGTGACGCATTTCAGTTAACCCCTGCTCGGCGGCAGCCTTGGGTGATGGCCGGCCGCGGCGACACGGCGACGCGGCGACGACGGGTTCGGTAAGCGCCGAGACGTCATGGCCGAACGCGATCCGTCCGTCTTGAACACGCAAATTTTGAGCCTGGACTCCCTGGGGAATATTCATTCGGCAGGTACAGCATAGGGAGACCTCCAGTTGTTTTCGGTATCCAAGGTCCAAGCCCCTTTTGCAATGACACGGCCCGTTTCCGAGCACGATCAACCTCACATACGGTCGCCGCTCATGACGGCTGCACCAACATCCCGCTTGCGGCGCACAGGGCTCAGGAAGACGAGAATCATTCTCGAAAACGGCGTTTGAGGCCATGGCTTGCTTCGGTTCGTCCACCTGGATCCGCCAGGACTGATCAAGGTCCAGGAAGATGACGGGGTTCGGTTAGTATGTTCGTCAAGCGGCCGTCATCGCAGCGCCTTCGATGACGACACCGGCGGTCACATATTTCCAGAGCGCGACCAGCAGCTTTCGCGCCAGCGCCACGATCGTTGTCTTACGTAGGCGGCCGCCATTACGGCTAACGCGTTCGTGAAACCAAAGGGTGAGCGCCGAGTGCGGCTGATTGCGCAGCCACAGCCAGGCGAGCTGGATCAATGTTGTTCGTAGTCGCGGATTTCCGGCTTTAGACACTCCCTGTTCCCGATCGACCGCTCCGCTCTGCCAGGGTGTCGGTGCCAGGCCCGCATAAGCGGCGACCTGACGTCGGTTGTCGAAGTGGCGGAAGAGCCCTTCCGACCAAAGTACGGCGGCGAACTCTGGTCCAATGCCTCGAATATTCAGCAACATCGACGCCGGCACCGCCGCGGGGGTATGCGCCGCGACCAGCAGTGCGTCCCGCTCGGCCTCCACAGCCTTGATCTGCTTGAGAAGTAGTTCGAGCCGATCGATCTCGCGGTTGACTTGCGCCTTGAGATGCTCGGGCAAGAGACGGCCATCGCCGGTCTGGAGTTCTTCCAGCCGCTCGTGCCGGTCGCGGCGGAGCGGCTCGTATCCGGATATCCCCTGGCAGAATAACAGCCCCTTGATGCGATTGACGTGCAGGACCCTCTCGGCGATCAGCACTTTGCGCTCGCGGCAGAGGCGGCGGCTGTCCTCCTCCTCGGGAGTGGGCGCCTTGACCATCGCACACACCCGGGGTTCGCCGCGCTTGTAGGCCAACAGCGTGCGGACGAGCGCCTCGCCGTCGATCTTATCGGTCTTCGCCCGTCGCCGCCGGCGCGAAGTGGCAATCGAGGCCGGATCGACAACGTGGCTTTCGATCCCTTCGCTCTGCAGCACGCGATGGATCCAGAAGCCGTCCAGGCCGGCCTCTTGGATTGTGATGACAGGGAAGTCTCGGCCCGTCCGAGCTCGCGCTTTCTCCTTGAGCTGAGCGAACCGTTTCAGCAAGCCGGCAATATCGCCGGCCTGAACCGAATGCTTCGACATCTTCGCCCCGCCGCCCGGCGATAGGGACGTGATCAGCCAGGTCGACCGGCTCAGTTCCAAAGAAACGAAGATTGCGCGAAGATCCGTTTGGATAGCGGTCGGCGCCGCGGCTCGGTCAGCTACAACTTGCATGGTCGTCTCCAGAGTGATGGGTTTAGCGACCTCACTCTGTCAGAGCGCCGGTCGCTATCCAGACGCCATGGGATCTCGAAAGTGAAGTCGCGGATGCCGACCCGCCTGAATAACGGGGAAGGCCGCGTGGGGCGGGGAAGCAACCGACAGAAGCACCCGTCTCGATCCGCCGGGGTAGTGGGCACGGCACGCCGGAAGGGTGTTTCGGGTAATCGGGGGAGACCCGTCCTGAACGAGGGCAGCGGCCTCAACGACGCGTTTAGGGCGTCGGTTTGGGCGGGGGTCGGACAGGGTCGTAATACTGCTGAGGCCGGGTAATGCCGGTGGAGGGAA
>DATNKF010000126.1:0-3563 GCA_035603555.1 Allostellaceae bacterium | reverse complement strand
GCGCCTGGCAATCATGGCGCAGGACGGCCTCGCCCGCGCGATCCGCCCGGTCCACACGCCGTTCGACGGCGACACCGTTTTTGCGCTGTCGACCGGGACGGGCGGGCGGGTCGAACCGGCCGCACTGCTGGCGCTCGGCAGCGCTGCCGCCGATTGCCTCGCGCGTGCGATAATGCGGGCGGTGCTCGCCGCGGCACCGCTCGGCGGCGTCCCGGGCTGGCGCCAGCTGTGGGGAGGAACGGCACCGCGCGGGCCGTCGTTATGGTAGAAGAGATGTAAGACGCGGCGACTCCTGGAGTAGGACGGATGACCAACAAGATCGACGAAGCGATAAGCGAAGGCGGCATGCCGGCGGGCGCCGGGGAAACGGAGGGGAGTCTCGATCGGGTCAGGACGATTTTCGGCGATTTGGTCGAAGCGACCCGCTCCGCGGCTGAACAGATGCTGGACGAGCAAAAGCGGCGGGCAGCCGAGCGGATAGCCGGAATTGCCGAGGCGGTGCGCAGTGCCGCGCACTCTCTCGAGCGCTCGGAGGATGGTTCGGTCGCGTTTTACGCCAATCGCGCGGCCGACCAGATCGATCAGTTCGTGCAACCGATCCGCGATCGTGAATGGAGCGAAATCCTTGCCGATACCGAGGAGTTCGCGAAACAGCGGCCGATGCTCTTCCTCCTCGGCGCGACCGCGTTAGGTTTTTTGGCCGCGCGCCTGCTGTGGGTCCCAAGCGAACGGCAGCGGCACGAGATGACGTCGCGGAGGACCGATTTCTTGCCGGATCGCGGCGAGACCGTTCCAGTTACAGATTTCTCGCCGCATCGCGGCGAGACCGATCCGATCACAGCCGCAGTCTCGAAACAGGCAAATGTAGCGAGCGACCAAGCGCGCCGGGGTGCGGACCACTCCGCCGGGATGCCGGCCACTCCCGGAATACGGTGATGGCTATGAACGGAAGCGGCCTTGGAGCGGAGAGCGCTTCGGCGCAGCCGAAGTTCAACCGCTCGATGGCCGCGCTGCTGGCGGATCTCGCCGATCAGGTGACAACCCTGTTCCGTCAGGAGGTGGCGCTGTTCAAGGCCGAGCTGATGGAGAAGCTCGGCCTGATCGGCCAGGGTGTCGGGGCGATCGCCGGTGGCGCGTTGATCGCGTTCAGCGGCTGGCTGGCGCTGGTGATGGCTGCCGTGCTCGGGCTTTCGCTGGTCGTCGAACCCTGGCTCGCCGCGTTGATCGTGGGGCTGGTGCTGCTCGGCATAGGAGGCGCTCTGGTCTATTTCGGCAAGAGCCGATTTGACGCCGACTCCCTGGCGATGCGCCGCACGGTCGCCTCGCTGCGCGAGGACGAAGCCTGGGTGCGGGAACGCTTGTCGTGACTGCTGACGGCGGGGCTCGGCAGCGCGAGAAAGCCAGCCTGCCAGAACTCGAAGAAGATATCCGTCGGACGCGAGCCGAACTCAGCCTCACCCTCGACGCCTTGGCATATCGGCTCACGCCGCACCAGCTTCTCGGAAAGGGAGTTGACATGATTAGCGATACCATCGGCAAGAATGGAATTGTCGCGATGAACGTCGGGGAGGCGGTTCGGGCCAACCGGCTCCCGCTCGCGCTTATCGGCGCCGGCGTGGCGTGGCTCCTCGCCCGTAATCTCGCGCCCACCGGCAATGGTGGGAGCGCTGCTCCATCGAGCGCTGCTCCACCGAGCGCTGCTCCCTCGAGCGAGTCGTCGGCCGGAGGAAGCGAGGGATGGGTCCACCAGGCCGCCGGTGCCGCCCGCGGCGCGCTTCACTCGGTTCGCGACACCGGTGGCGAGATGCTCGACCGCGTCGGGCACTACACCGACGACTACGCCAGTCAGGCGAAGGAGCAGGTTCGCTACGTCGGCGGGTCCCTGCGCTCGACCTTCGAACAAAATCCGCTGCTGATCGGTCTGATCGGCGCCATTTCGGGCGCGGCGCTCGCGATGCTCTTGCCGGCGACGCACGGCGAACAGGAATGGCTTGGCAAAACGCGCGAGGAGCTGTGGAATAAGGCGGAGGAGTTCGGTCACGAGGCGGCCGACCGGGTGCGCGAACTGGCCGATCGCAAGGGTCAGGCAGCCCACGGCTGAACGCCCTCGCACCGGGGGGAGGGAAGATGACGCGTTCGACCGGCTGTCGTCATGTTGGCATCTTGTGCCTCGGCGTGCTCGCGTGGTGCGTCGCGAGCGGGGCCAAGGCGCAGATCCCGATCCCGAACGAGCCGGCGGAGATCAATGCTTGCGTGTGTCTGCAGGCGGCATCGGCGGCGTTGGCGGGGGAAAAGGATGCGAAGGCCCAGGCGCTCACCGCCGTCGACCGGCAGCTTGCCGATTTGAACGCCCAGATGGCCGCCGAGAAGCCGCGCGTCGATGTCAACAGCCCCGCTTCGATTTCCCGCTACAAGGTGCTGCTCGAGCGGCACGATGCCGTCCGCGGACAGATCGGCCCAGCCCAAGCGGCCGCGGCGCAAGCCGTCGAGCGCTACAATGCAACTGTGGACGAGTACAACCGCCGCTGCGCCGGCCGCCCGTTCAATCCCGACCTGTGGGCCCAGATCAGCGCGCATCCGAACTGCCCGCCATTTCGCTAAAGCGCATAGTTTGACGGCAATGAAGTGGCGCTAAGGCAGCGGACGGTCATCGCGCGGCGTCTGCGGCGCGATATGACAGAAGCTGAGACGCGAACTCGAAGTCCCGGTCCGGTTTCGACGCCAACACCCGATTGGGATGTCTGTCGTCGATTTCGCTTTCCCGACTGCGAAACTGGCGATCGAACTGGATGGTGGACAGCATGCGATGCAAGGCGATCAAGACGACGTAAGAACTGTGGAAATTGCCGCTCACGGGTATCGAGTGATTCGATTTTGGAATGGCGAAGTGATGGAAAATCTTGCCGGCGTCCTTGAAGTGATACGCCGCGAGCTGACGATCTCCCTCTCCGCCCCAGGGGGCGGAGAGGGTCGGGGTGAGGTGGGGGATTTCGCGGCGCAGCAGGGCCCACCTCACCCTCCCCATCGCTGACGCGACGGGACCCCTCCCTCTCCGCCTTCGGGCGGAGAGGGCTCTTTCCGCTCAGGGGCGAATCCCGGGATCAAGGATTTCCCGATATAGCGATTCTGGGTCGATCTCCGGCTCGGCGATCACCGTCCAGGCCTCTTGGCGCCACGCCCGGAAGAAACAGCTGCGACGCCCGGTGTGGCAGGCCACCCCCTGCTGATCGACCAGCAGCAGCACGGCATCGCCGTCGCAATCGAGACGCATCTCACGCAGGCGCTGAACTTGTCCGGAGGTCTCCCCCTTGCGCCATAGCCGGGCGCGCGAACGCGACCAGTAGCAGGCGCGGCCCTCGGCCAGGCTGGCGCGCACGGCATCGCGGTTCATCCACGCCATCATCAGGATTTCGCCGGTGTCATGCTGCTGAGCGATCGCCGGCACCAAGCCGTCCTTGCCGAACTTGATCTCCGCCAGTGCGCGCTCGATCGGGTCCGCCACTACCTTCTCTCCAAGATCTGTGACTCACATAGTCAGTAGGCGGACGCCGCCCGCCACGGCC
>DATNKF010000125.1:0-2619 GCA_035603555.1 Allostellaceae bacterium | reverse complement strand
CGGCGCTGACCTACCAGGCGACGAGTGCGGGCATGGCCGCCTTAGACCAGAGCCTTATCCGCGCGAGCGTGCAGGCGAACGACAGCCTTGCGACACACGAGGCCGGCCGGCTCAACGACCTTCGAGCCCTGGCCGCGACTCCAGGTCTCGCTGCCGCGATCGTCGCAGAGGACGGACCTCGATTGTCCCAACTGTTTGCCGCCGACGCCGCGAGCGCACGAGACGGCCGGCTGGTGATCCGCATCCTCGACCGGCAGGGTAACCGCGTGCTGTCGATCCCAGAGGACAAATTGTCAACGGCCTATGCCGGTCTGCCGGTCGTCAAACAGGTACTGACGGGGGCGAATGACGGACGCGGCGATAAATACCTCATCATGGTGCGCGAGACCTCGGGGCAGGTCGTCTACTGGACCGCCCCGATCAGAGACGCGCACCGCCAGGTCATGGGCGCCGTGCTCCTGGGTGAATCCATCAGCGACATCGCCACGCAGATCCGCCCCACTCAAGCCGGCAGGCTATTTTTCTACGGCCCGAGCGGCCAACCGCTCGACATGCTGCTTCCGGCGCTCAGCCTTGATGTTCGGCAGTCCGTCACCTCGGATCACCTGATGCGGGTGAGCGCAACCGCCAACGGTCATTCATACGCCGTTGCGGTGAGCGATTGGAGGATGCGCGGCGAGCGCTTCGGATACCTGGGGGTCGGACTACCGGCGGATGGCGTGGTCGACAACGTGTTCACCCTGCGTATCGTTCTGCTTCTCGTTTTTGTCGGGACGGCCCTCGTGGTGTTGGTCGTCGGCGGGCTGCTCGCGAGGCGGATATCGCAGCCGTTGGAGCGGCTCGTCAGTTCGATGAAAACAGTGGCTGCCGGCGACCTCACCCACCGGGCGCCGGCCGGCCGCGCCGATGAGATCGGATACCTGACCTCTTCGTTCAACGAGATGACGGCCAGCCTTGAAGAGAAGACGAGGGCGCTGGAGACGACATCGTTCGCCAGCATCGAAGCGCTGGCGCGCGCCATCGACGCTCGCGACCCTTACACGTATGGGCACTCGGCTCGAGTGGCGAGGTTGAGTTTTGAGATCGCCGACCAGATGGGGTTGCCTCCCGATCAACTCATCGCGCTGAGCCGCGCCTCCCTTCTGCACGACATCGGGAAAATCGGCGTCGAGGATCGTGTACTGCGGAAGCCAGGCCCACTGGATAAGAAAGAAACCGCGGCGATGCGCGAGCACCCGGTCATCGGCTATGAGATGCTCAAAGGCCTGCATTTCCTGGAATCGAGCCTCGACGGTGTTCGCCATCACCACGAGCATTGGGACGGCAGCGGCTACCCCGACGGCGTGAAGGGGGAAGACATCCCACTCGCGGTCCGGATCCTGACGGTCGCGGATGCGCTCGACGCCCTCACCTCGGACCGACCGTACCGCCTGGCCCGTAGCTTTTCGGCCGCCGTTCGGACCATCGAGGCCGGGGCCGGGAATCAGTTCGATCCGGCGGTGATCCGCGCCCTGCGTTCGCGTCGCGCCGCGATCGCGGCGCTGCTGACGGTGATGGGCAAGCCCCGCACCATGGCGCTGGAAGTGCTGAAGGAGCCGGCCATATGAGCCACCTGCGCTTGCGGCTGCCAACCCTCGGCGCCCTTGCAATCGCCACCGCGCTGGTATGGGGTAGCGGCATGCTGGCGTCCGTACTACCGCAATCGGAACGCGTGCATGCCGCTGTCCACTCCGCCGGCGTGGTCGACTATGCGACCGACGTGGTCACGCCTGGCTCGCGCTTCGGCAACAGCCGGCCGACCTACGACCAGTGACTCACAACGTCGTGACCGGGACGTAAATTTCGCACTGGAACGTGCCGGTCTCTTGGTCCATCGTCATGTCCGGCCCGTAGTATTCGAACAACGGGCGTGCGTCGAGCTGCAAACCGCTGCCGGGCAGCCAGTCGCGCAGCAACGCCATCCAGGCATCACCAAGTTCGGCGCCAGTCCCTCGAAAACTGGCGGCGGCGTACTTCCCGCCGGGAATCGACGTCGTCAGGTGCTGACCGGCGCCGATGAAGCCCGGTTCGACCTCGACGGCGGCGTCGTAGCGGCATTTCTCCGGCGCCGTAATGCCGGGGTCATCGAGGCTGATCCCGTAGCGCGGACGGCCGAGCAGGTGGTTGGTTTGCATCCACGGATAGACCGACTCTTGCCAGAAGTCCGATAGTTCCGGGCCGTAGGGGCCGACGTGTCGAAGGTAGGCGACGGTGGTTGGTTGCCGGTCGACGAGCTTGACGTTCATAGAAGCCTCCTGTAAGTATTTCGAGACTTCATCTTTGCGCGGCGCCGGTGCGGCCGCCTGATCGGGCTTGCGATTCGCCTGACCGCGATTGCTATCTTCTGAAACGCGCCACGACGAGGGCGCTGACCCAAACCTCGTCTTGAACGCGCGCGCAAATGCTTCAGCCGAAGCAAAGCCAACCGAGAGCGCCACCTGCAACACTGGCACCGCCGGCTGACTGACCAGTCGCTGGGCGGCGATTTCAAGACGGCGGCGTCGCACGTACTCGCCGAGGGTCTCCCCCATCCATGCGGAGAACAGCCGGTGAAAGTGAAATGGCGAGAAGTGCGCGACA
>DATNKF010000124.1:0-3561 GCA_035603555.1 Allostellaceae bacterium | reverse complement strand
CACCTCCGCTCGGTTGGGTTTTGCGCGCCGGCGCGAACATACCATGATGCGCCAGGCGCTTCGCGGCGCATCTTGTGATTTGACCGAGCCCCGATAGGCCGAAGGAAGAGACTGAATGCACGAGTACGCCCGAAGCTATCTCAGGCCGGGGGCGGTCGAACGCATCTTTGGTCGCATCCTCGGTTTCCTCGTCCGGATCGGCCTGGTCCGCGGCCACTTCTACGTGCTCGAAGTCCGCGGGCGAAAGAGCGGCCGGACGATCTCGCTGCCGGTGGACCCGATCGAGCTCGACGGGCGGTGCTATCTCGTCTGCGCCCGCGGCAACTCCAACTGGGTGCGCAATGCCCGCGCGGCGGGTGAAGTCACGCTGGTCCGCGCGATGCGTCGCCGCCGTTATGCGGTGCGTGAGGTTCCCAGCAGCATGCGTCCGCCAGTTCTCAAAGCCTATCTCGACCTCTACGCGAGCGAGGTACAGCGCTTCTTCCCGATACCGAAGGGGTCGCCAGTCGAAGCATTTGTAGATCTCGCTCCGCGTTACCCGGTCTTCGAGCTGTCACCATCGGCAATTTCTTAAGTCGGGCCTCTCGCGTCGGAGGAGCCGAAGCGGTCGGCAGTTCTGGCCCGAGCCCGAGACGCCTCGACTTCGCGATCACGAGGCGGAGCGTTGGTCACGAGAGACTGGAGGAGCTCGCGCGCCGCGGCGGCTACCTGCTCTACGGCACGGTCGAAAGCGGGCTGATTTGCCTTGGAGGGTCGCGTAAAGCCGCTCAGCTTCCGGACAAATTGCAGGGAAGACGCGTGGATCTCCTCCTGTGTGGCGGGCGGCTTAAAGTTGTGCAGCGTCTTGATGTTACGACACATTGACCATCCTCTCTGCCTGAAGAGCGGCTCGGGGAGTCCAACCTCGCGCCTAGAGAGCCCGCAGGAAGTCGATCATCGCGGCGTTGACCTCGGCGGCCCGCTCCTGCTGGGTCCAGTGGCCGCAACCGGGAAGCATGATGGTTTGGCGCAGCTGGGGCACGAAAGTTCTGAGGTTGGGGATCAGCCGATCCATACCGGGGAAGGCCACCACCGGGTCGCGGTCGCCGGCGATGTAGAGGGCCGGTATCGTGACCTGCGCACCGGCGAAGGGGGCCATGATCTCCCAGTTGCGGTCAATGTTGCGGTACCAGTTGAGGCCGCCGCGAAACCCGGTGCGGGTGAACTCGCCGGTGTAAAAATCGATGTCGGCCTCGGTGAGCCAGGACGGCAGGGTCGGGGGGTTGACAAACTCGCTCGCCCAGCGACTGAGGAGCCCGCCTTGCCGAGGCACCATCATCCCTGCAGGCCCGCGCTGCGGCATTTCCCCGGAGATCGAGTAGAGGGTGGTGCCGATGAACCGGCGGATGTCGTGCTCAAACTCAGCCTCGGCGACCCCCGGGGTCTGGAAATAGAGCTGATAGAAGACCGCATCGTCGGTCTGCGGCATGACCGTCGTCGGCCGGACCGGCCCGCGCGGCCGGTATGGCACGCTGAGGCCGATAACGCCACGGAATCGGTCGGGGCGCATGAGGGCCGCGTGCCATGCCACCGGCGCGCCCCAATCGTGGCCGGCGATGACCGCCTGCTCCGCGCCGAGCGCGTCCAGGAGGCCCACCATGTCGCCGACCAGGTGGAGGAGCGTGTACTGGTCGATCTCCTCGGGCCGGTCGGTCCGGCCGTAGCCCCGCATATCGGGTGCCACGGCATGGAACCCGGCCTCGGCGAGTGCGGGGAGCTGATGGCGCCAGGAGTACCAGGATTCGGGAAAGCCGTGGCACAGCACGACGAGCGGCCCTTCGCCTGCTTCGGCGAGGTGCGTATGGATGCCGTTCGTCTCGATGGTGCGGTGCGTCACCTCGGTCGTCATCGCTACACTCCCATGCTCGAATAGCCGCCATCGACCGGGATCGCCGCACCGGTCACGAAATCCGAGGCGGGTGCGGCGAGGAACACGGCGATCCCGGCGAGATCCTCGGGCACCCCCCAGCGGCCCGCCGGCGTGCGGTCCAGCACCCGGTCGTGCAATTCGGCGACGTGGCGGCGCGCCCCCTGGGTCAGCTCGGTGTCGATCCAGCCTGGCAAGACGGCGTTGACCTGGATGTTGTCCTTAGCCCAGGCGACCGCCAGCGATTTCGTCAGCTGGACGAGGGCCCCCTTGCTCGCCGCATAAGCGGCACCGTAGCTGGTGCCGAAAATCGAATACATCGAGCCGATGTTGATGATCTTGCCGCCGCCGCCTTGCTTCATTGCCGGATAGGCGGCCTGCGAGCAGAACAAGGCGCCCGTCAAGTTGGTGTCGAGCACGGTATGCCACTCGGCGGCCGTATAGCTTTCTGGCGGCTTGCGGATCGAGGTCCCCGCATTGTTGACCAGGATGTCGAGCCGGCCAAAACGCCCGGCGGTCTCCTCGATCATTGTCCGGCACGAACCCTCATCGGCGACGTCGAACGCAATGAAGGCGCCCTTAGCTCCGGAGGTGGTGAGAGATGCGACGGCCACCTCGCCCTTCTCGGCGTTGCGCGCCGCCAACACCACCGTGGCGCCCGCTGCGGCGAGACCGCGCGCCATGCCAAGCCCGATCCCGCCATTGCCGCCGGTCACGACCGCCAGGCGCCCGGAAAGATCGAAGTTTGTCATCGAGGACCTCCAAATTGCACGCGATGCCGCAGTCTAACGACAACAATCGGGCTATTGACAGCGATCGGGCGCCGCGCCGCAATGGCCTCGATCGATGAGCCCGTGGAGTGGCCGATGAACGATGTAAGCCGACCCGATCCGGTGCTGCGGGCCCGCGATCTGGCACCGGCGATCGCCGCTGCCGCCGATGAGGCCGAACGCCTCCGGCATATCCCCGAGCCGCTGCTCGACCAGCTGCACGAGGCGCGGCTTTTTCGAATGCTCTATCCGCGCTCGGTCGGCGGCGACGAGGTCGAGCCGGCAACTTATATCGAGGCTGTCGGGGAATTGGCGCGGGCCGACGGCTCGGTTGGGTGGTGCGCCTCGATCGCCAACAGCATCGGCCTCTTCGCGCCCTACCTCGACCTCGAGCCGGCGCGCACGGTGTTCGGCGACCCGCGGGCGACCTGCGCCTGGGGTCCGCCGAACGACTGCCGCGGGATAGCGGTGCCGGGCGGCTACCGGGTCACCGGCCGCTGGGATTTCGCCAGCGGCTGCCGGCACGCGACCTGGATGGGGGCGCACGGCACCGTCGTCGAACCCGACGGATCGCTGCGCCTCAATGACGCCGGCCGGCCGACGGTGCGGACCTGGCTCTTCCCGGTCGAGAAGACGCGATTGCTCGACAATTGGGACCCCATCGGGTTGCGCGGCACGGCGTCGGAATCCTACGCGGTCGAGGACCTCTTCGTGCCCGAGGCGTTCACCGGCACCCGCGAGGATCCGAGCTTGCGGCGCGAGCCTGGTCCGCTCTACGCCTTCCCACAGCAGACCCTCTATTCGGTCGGCATCGCCAGCGTCGGGCTCGGCATCGCTCGCGGCATGCTCGATGCCTTCGTCGAGCTGGCGTTGCGCAAGACCCCG
>DATNKF010000123.1:0-2281 GCA_035603555.1 Allostellaceae bacterium | reverse complement strand
GCAGCCCTCGATCCGGCCGGCGTAGAGCAGCTGATAGAGCTGGCGCAGCGCGGCCTTCGAGTAGGCGCTCTCCAGATTGTCGTCGGCGCGGAAGAGGCCCTGGCCGCCGGTCTGGCGCTGGCCGCGGGTGATGGCGCCGAGGGTGTCGAGACGGCGGGCGATTGTGGAGAGGAAGCGCTTTTCGCCCTTCACGTCGGTCGCAACCGGACGGAAGATCGGCGGCTGCTTCTGGTTGGTGCGGTTGGAACGGCCGAGCCCCTGGATCGCCGCATCGGCCCGCCAGCCCGGCTCCAGCAGGTAATGGACGCGCTGGCGCTGGTTCCTGCAGCCGAGATCGGCGTGATAGCTGCGCCCGGTGCCACCGGCGTCGGAGAAGACAAGGATCCGCTTGTCGTCGTCCATGAAAGCCGCCGTCTCGGCGAAATTCGCCGATCCGGGGCGGCTCTCGACGCAGAAGCGGTCCCCGCGCCGCACGATGCGCCGGGAGCGGCCGGTGACCTCGGCGACTGTCTCGGTGCCGAAGCGATGCACGATCTGATCGAGCGCGCCCTGCACCGGGGGCAAGGAGGCCAGATGCTCGATCATGCGGTCTCGCCGCTCTAACGCCTCGCGCGAGACGACCGGATTGCCGTCGGCGTCGTAGGCCGGGCGCGACAGGAGGTTGCCCTCGTCGTCGCTGTAGAGCTCGAAGAGCTGGGTCGGGAAGGAGTGGCTCAGATAATCGAGCACATATTCGCGCGGCGTGATGTCGATCGACAGGTCCGCCCATTCCGAAGTCGGGATCTCGGCGAGGCGGCGTTCGAGGAGTGCCTCGTTGGTCGAGACCACCTGCAGGACGACGCTGTGGCCCTCCTCGAGGTCGCCCGCGATGCGCGCGATCAGGGTCGGGCATTTCATTGCCGTCAGCAGATGGTTGAAGAAGCGCTGCTTGTTCGACTCGAAGGCTGAGCGGGCGGCGGCCTTGGCATTGCGGTTGTAGGTGCCGCCGTCCGGTCCGGTGATGTTGGCGGCTTTAAGCGCCTCGTTGAGGTTGCAGTGTATGATCTGGAAGGCGTCCGCATAGGCGTCGTAGATGCGGATCTGCTCGGCCGTCAGCCGATGCTCGACGATCTCGTATTCGATGCCTTCGAAGGATAGCGACCGGGCGGCATAAAGGCCGAGCGCCTTCAGGTCGCGGGCCAGCACCTCCATGGCCGCCACGCCGCCCTTTTCCATCGCCGCCACGAAATCGGCCCGCGTCGCGAACGGAAAATCACCGGTGCCCCAGAGGCCGAGCCGCGCCGCATAGGCGAGGTTCTGGACGGTGGTGGCGCCCGTGGCCGAGACATAGAGCACGCGCGCGTCGCGCAGCGCATGCTGAAGGCGCAGGCCCGCCTGACCCTGCTGCGACGGCTTTTTCTCCCCGCGCTCGCCCTTGTCGCCGGCGGCGTTCGCCATGGCGTGGGCCTCGTCGAAGACGACGACGCCGTCGAAGCCGCGGCCGAGCCAGTCGATGATCTGCTGAACGCGGCTTGCCTTCTCGCCGCGCGCCTGGGTTCGCAGGGTGGCGTAGGTGGTGAAGAGGATGCCTTCCTCGAGCGCGATTGCGCTGCCCTGGCGAAAGCGTCCGAGCGGCACGATGTCGGAGCGGTAGCCGCCGATCGCGGTCCAGTCGCGCTCGGCGTCCTCGATCAGCTTGTCGGACTTCGAAATCCAGACCGCGCGGCGGCGGCCCTTGAGCCAGTTGTCGAGGATGATGCCGGCGACTTGGCGACCCTTGCCGGCACCGGTGCCGTCGCCGAGAAACCAGCCGCGCCGGAAGCGGACCGCGTTCGGCGCATCCTCGGGCGCGGCGCAGACGAGATCGTAGGTCTCGTCGACGGTGTAGGAGCCGGCGAGATGACCGGCATGCGCCTCGCCGGCATAGACGACGCTTTCGAGCTGCGCGTCCGAGAGGATCCCGGCGGACAGCAAGCGCGGCGGCAGGTATGGCCGGTACGAGGGGCGGGGAGGGGCGACCGCGGCCATGGCGGCCGACTGGACGAGCTTGGTCGGATGCGGCGTGGCGGCGGCGATCTGGATCGCCTGCAGCGCGTAGCCCTCATAGAGGCTCGCGGTTAAGCGAACGCCGTCCGCTGGCGTCCAGTCACGGGTCTCGTAAGCCAGCTCCACGAAATCCGGCGCCGGGGCCGGGCGTTTGACGAGGCCAAGCTGCGGCAAGGAAGCCTTCGGCCGCGACACGATCGCGCGGACCGGAAACACGGCGGGGGCGGCCATCGGCGAGGCGCCGGTGACCGGCGGG
>DATNKF010000122.1:0-24682 GCA_035603555.1 Allostellaceae bacterium | reverse complement strand
CCGGCGATGATCGCCGACCAGATGGAGGAGTGGCTCGAGAGCGCCGCCTGCGACGGGTTCAACATCATGTTCCCCCATGTCCCGGGCGGCCTCGACGACTTCGTCGACCGGGTCGTCCCCGAATTGCAGCGCCGCGGCCTCTTCCGCCGCGAATACGAAGGCAAGACCCTGCGCGAAAACCTCGGCCTGCCGCGCCCCAAGAACCGCTTCTTCAGCAACGCTCCCGCGGTCGCCCGAGCCATAACCGGCGATTGAACTGCAATCTTTTGTTTCCGCAGTATACTGCGAATCTACAGCAAAACCCCGCCCTCCAGTTGAATATCCCATCCAGCCCGCCACAGCGCTCACCGGAACGCCCATCACTCATCGGCACCGTTGGTCCAGCCGGTGGCCGTTTTCTGAGCCGCCATGGGTCGGCACTATAGGGTGCAAGAGAGGCAATTTTCGGGTCGTCGACATCACCCCAATATCGCCGCCTCCAGCGGATCGCCCGGCATGCAGAATGGAGTGCGTCTCGGTTCGCCCGGTCACCGCCGATCGCGCCGCAGAGCGAGATTGTGCGGCTCGTTCGAGTAAACCCCGTGAAGGGCCGTCTGAACCGCTTCGGCCAGGGTTTCCGGCTTGAATGGCTTCCTGAGGAGAGGGTGATCGCGCAGGTTGTCCCCAAAGCGCGACAGATCCGCATAACCACTGGTGAAGAGCACCTTGAGGTCGGGTCGGCTGCGGTGTGCCAAGCGCAGCGTATCCAGCCCCGACAACTCGGGCATCACCAGATCCGTAACCATCAGGTCGCAAGGCGCGTTCCGCTCGAGGATGTCCAGCGCGGCACGGCCGCTTTCGGCCTCCGTGACAATACACCCCATCTCCTGGAGATCCTGGGCGATGATCCAGCGGACATCGGTGTCGTCATCGACGACAAGAATGTGAGCTCCTCTCGCCGTGCCCGCCGGCCTTGCGTGGTCCGCGGCGAATGCCGCGGCCTCGTGGGTGCGGGGCAGGTAGATCTCTACCGTGGTCCCCTCGCGCAAGCGACTGCAAATCCGCACCGTGCCGCCGGATTGTCTGACGACGCCAAATACCATCGACAGACCCAACCCGGTCCCCTTGCCGATTTCCTTGGTCGTAAAGAACGGCTCGAACGCGCGCTCCAAAACCTCGGGGCTCATCCCGGTTCCGGTGTCTTGCACCGACACCAGAACACAATCCTGCCCCGCGACCTCTTCCGGCAATTCCTCGCGCGCCGCGCCGATGTTTGCCGTTTCGATCAGCACCATGCCACCACCCGGCATGGCGTCGCGCGCGTTGAGGGCGATGTTGAGGAGCGCCGTCTGGATCTGACCGATATCGATCAGAACCGGCCAGAGGTCGGTCGCCAAAGCACGCCGGATCTCGATGGTAGGGCCGATGGAGTGCCGCAGAATCTCACTCATCTCGACGATGATGGAGTTGAGGTCGGCCGGGATCGGGGTAAGGCGCTGCTTGCGGGCGAATGCGAGCAGGGTTTGAGTGAGCAAGGCGCCCTGGGAGGCGCCGCGTTGGGCAGTGTGGACCAGCTGCAAGCTGTTTGCGTCCGAGATCCGTGGCTCGAGCAATGTCAAGGAACCGGAAATCGCAGTCAGTAGATTGTTGAAGTCATGGGCGACCCCGCCGGTCAGCTGCCCCATAGCCTCCATCTTCTGAGCCTGCAGCAGTGCAGACTGCGCCTGCTCGCGGGCGGCAATTTCGGCACGGAGCCGCTCATTTGCTGCAGCAATCTCCCGAGTGCGCTCAGCCACGATGCTTTCGAGCTCTTCGCGGTTGCGCGTCAGAGCAGTGGCGGCGTTGTGAAGCTCACCACCGACCTGGTCGAGTTCTCGCACCCCGCTGACCAACTGCCCAATAGGCTCGCCCCTGCCCAATGCCTTGGTGGCAGCCGTGAGCGCTTCGACCGGCTGCCGGATCGCCCGGGCCATCCACCAACCTAAGACAAGGCTCACGGCGAGGACTGCTGCACCGCCGCCGAAAGCCAGTAATCGCGCGCGGCGGAGAGGAGCGTCGACAAATTCCCTTGGCAGACCAATCGCTACGGTCCAGCCGGTCGCTGGCGACCGGCGGATTGTGGCGTATACGGGAATGCCTTCACTGGTGACGCTAGGAAACCAGCTTTCGACCGTGCCGCGCATTGCCTGCAATAGCGTCGGCGAGACCGGCTTACCGAGAAACCGATCCAATTCGCGATTGCGCGCCACAACGATGCCCTTGCGGTCGAAGATCCCGGCCGTCCAATCTGGCGGGAGACCTTGCTGCCCGAGCAGCGACGACAAGATCTCCGGCCCGAGCCCCATTGCCAATACGTAAACGACTTGCCCGTCTCGGAAAACCGGAACCCCCACCACGAGGATCGGCCGCCGCAAGACCGCACCGATGATCAAATCGGAAATTTGAGGCTGACCCGTTGCAACGACGCGGTCGTGCATTTCGGTATTGGTCGCGCGAGGCAAGGGTTCACCATACGGCCGGTTGGTGCTGAGAAGTTGCTGTCCCTTCGTGTCGTGCAGAACAATTGACGTTCCGTTGATCTTGAGGGTTGCCCGCATCTGCCTGTCAAACGCCGCGAAATCGCCGTCCTGCAGGCTCGGGGATACCGCAAGGACTTGGAGCTGCGCCTGGATCGCGCCGATCTGGCGGTCTACGTCCGACAGGAGATTTTCGACCTGATGCTCGACGTCTTGTTTGATTTGCGTCCGCTGATCATCGACCATCTGAAGAATGGCGAAGCCTGCAAGCACGGCGAGCGGCAGCGCGGTCGCAACGGCCAGCACCGTGAGCCGTGCCTGAATGCCGAGGCTGCGGCCCCGCACGAACAGCCTCATCAAGACCTCCGCGCGTCATCGGGGCGAACTATACTCGGTTAGCCCCCTGTTCCAAGCATGTTGACCATTCTCGCGAATAGCGCAGGCGACCCGTACTCGCACGGCTCCGGCACTAATCGACTTCGCGAAGGGCGCGAATTTGGATCCCGCAGCGTCACTGGCCCGTCAAATCAAAGGGGATCCGCAATGGATCGATGATCGCAGAGCAGTGCCAGTCGGACGAGTTCCCCCCGTAACGCGTCTGGCGTCGTAAAATGAATGCCGTGGATGCCGAACCGCCGGGCGGCTTCGGCATTTGTCGCGTTGTCATCGATGTAGACCGCGCGCTGCGGATCGATAGCGAAGCGGGCGAGCATAAGCGCGTAAATCCGCGGGTCCGGCTTAATTGCGCCGACTTCGCCAGACACGAGAATTCCGCGGAACCAACTGAGGAACTCAAAACGCTTGAGCGCGAGGGGATACGTTTCGGCCGACCAGTTCGTGAGGCCATAGAGGGGTGTGCCGCGGTCGCGCAACTCGGCGAGGATCTCGACCGTCCCGGCGATCGGTCCCGCTATCATCTCATCAAAGCGGGCACCATAAGCGTCGATTAGCTCAGCCTTGTCGGGATGTTGTCGTTTGAGCAAGCGGGCGCCCTCGGCGAAGCTGCGGCCGGCGTCCTGGGCTCGGTTCCACTCATCGGTGCAGACAGACGCGAGAAAATGCTCCATCGCTGCCTCGTCATTCCTGAGGAGCTTGCGGTAGAGATGTCGCGGATCCCAATCGACCAGCACGCCGCCGAGGTCGAACACCACGATGTTTCGGACCGGCTTTGTCATTGCCCGGCGTCGGAGTTTCGAACCAGGTTGGACGATAGCAAACGGAATCGGGGCTAGCTACGGCCAGCAGCCTGACCAGCGTGAAACAGGAGTGGCGTTATGCTCGCATCGATCTGGCTTCAGCTGAGCGGTAAGGAGGAAGCCTCCCTCGGAGCGCTGATCGCGATGTTGGCGAGCGCCCACGGCACCGTGCCGTTTCAGCCCCACTTGACGGTCTGCAGCCCGCGATCGAACCCCGATTCCTGGGACGCCGCGGCTGAATATATTCGAGGCAGCAGGCTGTTGCCGCTCAGCGTAAGGAAGAAACGGATTTCCTATTCGACCACGGCGCCGATGAGAGCCGTCGTCATCGATGTCGAGGCGGCCGCCGATCTCCAGGGCTTTCGCGAGGATTTGCGGCGGATCACCGGTGCGGTCGAGCCGCATCCGCCACACATCAGTCTCCTCTATTCGGTCGAGGAAACAGGTCGGCAGCCGAGCTGGTCGGCGGACGAGAGCAGGCTGAAGACCATCGCCGAGGAGTGCGGTCGGCGCGTCGAGACAAGCGAATTCACCCTCGACCGCCCGGTGATCGTCGCTCCCGACGGTGATTGGGCCAACATCAGAAGCTGGCGGGTGGTGCGAAGATTGTAGAGTTGCGCCGTCGGCGACCAACCAGGGCTGGCGAGGATGCTGCGGCTGGTACATAGTTGTCCGCCAACAACCAGAAGGATGTCGAGTATGTCCGATCTGCACGGCTTTCTCGACGAAGCGCACGCGCTTCTACCGGCCGCCGTGACATTGCGCCGCCGCATTCATGCCAAGCCCGAGCTCGGGCTCGATCTGCCGCTGACGACCGCGGCGGTGTTGGACGAATTGCGCGGGCTCGATGTCGGGATCGCCCGCGGATCATCGACCTCCGGCCTCATCGTTACATTGACCGGCACCGGACGGGGCGCGCAGGTCGGCCGCACGATCCTGTTGCGCGGCGACATGGATGCTCTGCCGATGCCGGAGGACACCGGGCTCGACTATGCGAGCGAGTTTCCCGGACGCATGCACGCCTGCGGTCACGACTCCCATACCGCGATGCTGGTGCAGGCGGTGCATTTGCTGCACCGGCACAGAAACGAACTCGCAGGCACCGTCAAATTCATGTTCCAGCCCGGCGAGGAGGGCCATGGCGGCGCCCGATTGATGATCGAGGATGGGCTGCTCGATGCGGATCCGAGACCCGATGCCGCCTTCGCGTTGCACATCTGGCCCAACTCCAAGACCGGCGCCATCCTGGGCAAGCCCGGTCCGATGCTGGCGTCAGCCGATACTTGGACCATCACCGTGAAGGGGCGCGGCGGTCACGCCTCGATGCCGCATAACGCAATTGATCCAATCCCGGTCGCATTCGAGATCGGGCTGGCTTTGCAGGCCCTAGTCACCCGGCGGATCGATGTTTTCGATCCCGTGGTCTTGACTTGCGCCAAGGTGACGGCCGGCACGACCAACAATGTCATTCCCGAATCGGTCGAGATGGTCGGCACCTTGCGAGCCACCTCGGAGGCCGCCCGCGATAGGGCGCATGAGGGAATCCACCGGGTGGCGGCGAACATCGCTGCAGCGCATCTGTGCGAAGCCGATGTCTCGATCCAGCGGGGATATCCGGTCACGGTCAACGACCCGGCCTTTGTCGATTTCGCCCGCACCGTCGCGACCGAGCTTCTCGGCGCCGACGCCTATGTCGACTGGCCTGCGCCGCTGATGGGAGCCGAGGATTTCTCCTATGTCCTGCAGCGCATTCCCGGCTGCATGATGGCACTGGGGGCGATGCCCGATGGCCATGACGGGCATGACCACGTGGCACCCTGCCACTCCAACCGCATGATTATGAATGAGGGGGCAATGGCGGTCGGCATCGCGATGCACGCCTCGATCGCCCACCGGTTCCTCGCGCAAAGGCGGTAGCCGCTGGCCCTAGCTGGGGGCATGCCGGGTGAAACTCGACAAGCTCCCCCGCTGACGTCCCGTGCCATCGAAATTGCCGGGATCGAGCCATCGCTCGAATGCCGGCTTCAGCGTCGGCCATTCGCTGTCGAGGATCGAGAACCAGCAGGTATCGCGGTTGCGCCCTTTGTAGACCGTCGCCTGACGGAACATCCCTTCGTAGCGGAAGCCCAGGCGCAGCGCCGCGGCGCGCGACGGTGCGTTCAGCGAATCGCATTTCCACTCGTAGCGGCGGTAGCCCAATTCGTCGAAGACGCGGCGCATCATCAGGTACATGGCCTCGGTTGCCGCCGGGGTGCGCTGCAATGGCGGCGCGTAATTGATGCCGCCGACCTCGATGACCCCTGGCGCGGGATCGATGCGCATCAAGCTGGCGACACCGACCGCACGCCCGCTGAGGCGTTCGATGATGGCGTGGACAAGCGGATCCTCCCCGAGGCACGCCCGCTCCAGGTGCGCGCGATACTCTTCGAGGTGGGCGAATGGCCCGTAAGGCAGATAGGTCCAGTTGCGCCCCTCCTTGTCGAGGAGGTAGGCGGCATGCAGTTCGGCGGCGTGGCGCGCCGGGTCGATCGGCTCGACGGTGCAAAAGCGCCCCTCCATTGCCGTGCGCGGCGGATGCCGCCGCGCCGTCCAGTGCGGCAGCGGAAAGCCGATCGGCTGCCCAAGTTCATTGCAATGTTCGGCCATGGCCGTCCATTCCCTCCTCGGAGGCTGAATTCACGCCCCGCCGAGAAAGTCCTTCGTCCATTGCTGATAGTTGTCGGCGCGGGTGACCCGCCGCATCAGCTCGGGCGAGGCGATGTTTTTGAGGTCGCGCGGTGCGACACCATCGCGCAATGCCTTCAAGGTGTCGTAGACCGCCTGCACCGCCGCCGAGAACGGGGCATGCGTCTGCAGCGCCACCCGCACGCGATGCGCTGCGAGCCAATCGAGATCGCCGAGCTGACCGCTGCCGCCGCCGAGGATCAGCGGGATCCTGATCGCCGACGATACCGCGTCGACCGCCTCGACGGTAACCCCGCCGGCGAGGAAGATCGCGTCGACCCCCGCCGCCTCATAGGCCTTGGCGCGCTTGAGGGCCTCGTCGAGGTCGGCGATCGCCAGCGCACTGGTGCGTCCGGCGATGACGAGGTTCTTGTCTTGGCGCGCCGACAATGCCGCCTTCATCTTGCCTACACCCTCTTCGACCGAGCTCAAGCTCGGCTTGCCGCCTGGTCCATAGGGCCGCGGCAATACCGTATCCTCGATCGACATGGCACAGATGCCTGCCGTCTCCAACTCCTCGACGGTGCGGCGGACGTTGAGTGCGTTGCCGTAGCCATGGTCGGCGTCAACCAGCAGTGCCAAATTGCCGGCGCGGCAGATGCGGTAGGCCTGAGCAGCGAATTCGGTTAGGGTCAGAACGACGAGATCGGGGGCGCCGAGCACCGACATCGACCCGATCGAGCCCGAAAACATCCCGACCTCGAAGCCGAGATCCTCGGCGATACGCGCCGATATTGCGTCGTAGACGGATCCCGGATGCACGCAGCGGTTGCCGGAAAGGATCGCGCGAAAGCGCTCGCGCCGTTCGGTCCAGTTCATCGTGTCCTCGCCTTCGCAGGTTTTCGGGATGGTTTCTCGCGCGGTGAGCTTATCATGGGATCAGGCAGGTCAAAGGGAGGAGATCATGGACAAACGCATCGCGGTCATCGGCGCCGGTGCCATTGGCGGCTACACCGGCGGCCAGCTCGCCCATAACGGGTTCGACGTGACCTTGATCGATCCCTGGCCCGAGCATATCGAGACGATCCGCAAGGACGGGCTCGCCCTCGAGGGGATGACCCAGGAGGAGTTCGTCTGCGCCCGGCCTGTCACAATGCACCTGACCGAGGCTCAAGAGCTCGCCAAGCAAAGGCCGATCGACATCGCGATGGTGGCGGTTAAATCCTACGACACCGAGTGGGCGACCAGACTGATCGCGCAATACTTGGCGCCCGACGGATACGTCGTGTCATTGCAGAATTGCATGAACGAGGAGCGCATCGCCGGGGTCGTCGGTTGGGACAAGACGGTGGGTGCCATCCCGGCTCTGCTCGGGGCCGAGCTCTACGCGCCGGGGCGGGTGCGGCGCACGGCGGCGCGTGGCGCCTCACCCTACGAGGTCTACCGCGTCGGCGAGGTCCATGGCCGCATCACCAAGCGGCTCGAGGAGTTGGCTGACATGATCCGCACCGTCGACAGCGTCAAGGCGACGACCAATTTGTGGGGCGAGCGCTGGTCAAAGCTATGCGTCAACGGCATGGCCAATGGTGTCGCGGCCGCCACCGGCATGTCCGGCAACGAGATGAACCGGGACGAGAAGATCCGCCGGCTCAGCATCCGCCTCGCCGGCGAAGGGGTGCGCGTCGGGCAGGCGCTCGGCTATCAGCTCGAGCACATCCGCGCGCACGAGCCGGAGACCGTGGCGCGTGCCGCGGAGGGCGACGCGGCAGCACTCGACGAGATCGAAACGGCGATCCTGGCTGCGCTCAACTCGAACACCCGCAGCGATCTGGCGCGCCCGTCGATGGGCCAGGACATGTACAAGGGCCGCCGCACCGAGATCGACTTCATCAACGGGGTCATCGCCGAGAAGGGGCGGGCGGTCGGCGTTCCCACGCCCAGCCATGTCAGACTGATCGACGCGGTTAAGCGCGTCGAGCACGGCCAGATCCCGGCCAAGCCGGAGAATTTATACGCGGTCTGACCCTGCCGGCATCGGCGGAGACTCGCGATCACTCGTCTAGATCGCGAGCCGCTACCGTGTCTACCACGGCCGCCGGTAGCCCGCCGAGGTCGCGCCGATTTCCCTTGTTACTGGTAGCCGAACTCGGGGCGATAGCCGGGGTAGCTATATGCCGGATATCCGTAATAGGGCTGACCGTAATAAGGCTGGCCGTAATAGGGCTGGCCGTAGTAGGACGGGTAGCCGTGGTAGTACGGGTAGCCGTACCACGATCCCACTCCAAGGCCCGCGCAACCGAAGCCCAAGTCGACGCCTAGACACTGCGCTTTCGCCGAGCTCAATGGAAGCGCCAGGGCGCACAGACTCAAGGCAGAGAGGATCAGTGTTCCCACCAGGCTGAACCGGTGGTTTCTTCCAGTAGTCGACATGTTCACCTCCAAATTTCTAGCCGACAACTTTCACCTCTCCTCATAACAGTTGGGCTATCTTTGAGGTTCCGTAAACAGGTTACCAGGAACGAAGGTTCGCTCGAGGGGTTAATCGACAACCAACCCATCGTCGAGGAAGCCGGCAATGGCACAGGCGGAAGTCTTCGCGCGGCCAGCTCGTCCCTTGCGAGGCGCTGAGGAGGGCAACGAGAAGGCGCTCGACGAGATCAAGCGGCGATCATGGCCGCCCCCAACTCGAACACCCGCAGCGGTCTGACGCGCCCGTCGATGGGCCAGGACATGTACAAGGGCCGGCGCACCGAGATCGACTTTATCAACGGCGTCATCGCCGAAAAGGGACACGAGGTCGGCCTTCCTAGTCCGAGCCATGTCCGGCTGATCGAGGCGGTGAAGCTCGTCGAGCACGGCCAAATCCCGGCCAATCCGGAGAATCTGTCCGCGATCTGACTCCTGCCTGCTTTAGTTCGAGGAACCGACGACACCTGCCCAACGGTAGTTCGACGTCGCGGTAAGGGATTGCCGGGCAATCCCGCCGATGTCGGGCCGCGCCCCCTACCAACCGTTTGGTCACCGTCTTGACGCGGGGAACTCTCATGCTCAATCTCCGGCTTGGATCACCGGGGTCACCGCAGAGGGGGACGACGATATGAGTGTGGCCGAAACCTCGACAGCATTTGCCGCCAGCCCGCCCGCGGGACCGCTCGAAGCGCGCCATCTGCGATCGCCGAACTACCGCAACGCAGCGAATACGACGCGGCTGACCTCTACCCATTGGCACATCGCTTGGGCCAATGGCCTCGGCTGGGGGTTCGATGGAATGGACGGGGCGATTTTGGCCCTGGTCGCTCCGCTGTTGATGAAAGAGTTCGCGATTGATCTCGGCACCTATCGCAGCGGTGTCCAGATTGCATTGTTCGTCAGCATCGTCGGGCTTTATCTGTGGCCCTGGCTCGCCGACAAGTTCGGGCGACGGAATATCCTGGCGCTCAACATCGCGGTGTTTTCACTGGCGATGCCGCTGGTGGCACTGTCTCCCGGGTGGGGGAGCTTCATAGCGATCTACAGCATCGTGCGCTTCGCGCTGAACGGCGAATGGGCGGTCGGCTCGATGCTGGTCGCCGAGACTTGGCCCGCACGGCTGCGCGGTCTCGTCCTCAGCGTCGACCGCTCGGCCTGGGGGGTCGGCGCCGCGCTCGCTGGTGTTCTGGTGACGTTTGTCGTAACCGCGTGGGGGTGGCGGGCCGCCTATCTGCTGCCGGTGGTGGTCGCACTGCTGGCCGTCTACGTCCGGCTGTTATGTCCGGAATCACCTTATTGGGTGCGCACCCAGGACCGCAAGCAGCGGATCCGCGAGCGCCGGAGCGCCGGTTTCGCGCTCGATGACGGCGATCGCCAGTGGATCGCCAAGACCGAGCAGCCCGGCTGGCGGCAACTATTCTTGCCTGACCTGCGCCGCAACACGGTGATGGCGACATTGGTTGCGAGCCTGGCCCTGGTCTCCTACAGCACCGTCGGCATGTGGATGCCGCTGTTCCTGGCGCAGCAGCACGGCTGGTCGACTGCCGAATACGGCAGCTTTTATATCTGGTGGGCATTGTTCGCGACGACCGGCTTCTGGGCGGGCGGCTGGATGATCGACCGGCTCGGCCGGCGCGTCGGCTTTGCCGTATTGCTGATCGAGGCTGCGGTGTTCATGACAATCTGGATATTTGCCCATGACAAGATCGCCTTGTGGCTCTTGGGCATGGCGTGGAGCTGGGGCTTTATCGGTGTTTGGGGGCCGGTTACGGCCTATACCGCGGAGATGTATCCGACCCGCATTCGCGGCGTCGGCAACGGCTTTTCCTGGGCCGTAGCATTCCTCATCGGCGCGGTGCTGTGGCCGTTCGTCTCGGTCTATCTGCGCGAGACGACCGGCTCGTTCATCGCTGCGTTTCTGCTGATCCCGGCGATCCTGCTGATCATGGCCGCGATCATTTGGTTTTACAGCCCGGAGCACGCGCGCAAGGAGCTCGACGCGATCAGCGTCTGACCTACCAAGCGTTTGGTCAGAGCTTGACGCCGGCACGACGGAAAGTCAGTCTGCGGTCTTCGATTACTGCGGTCGCTGCGGAGAACGAGCCATGAAGTTGATGTGGTTTCACCTGATGCCCTATACCGAGCTGCCTGACGACTTCCGCGACAAGCATCCCTCGGTGTGGGTCGACATCCATTCCTCGCTGTTCGACCCGCGGCGCGCCCATCACATGTACAACGACTTCATGGACGAGCTCGAATACGCCGCCGAATGCGGCTTCGACGCGGTTTGCGTCAACGAGCACCATTCCAACGGCTACGGGCTGATGCCGTCGCCCAATCTGATCGCCTCGGCATTGGCGCGGCGCACCACCGATACGGCACTCTGCGTGATGGGCAATTCCTTGGCGCTCTACAACCCGCCGACCCGGGTCGCCGAAGAATTCGCGATGATCGACGTCATCTCGGGCGGGCGGCTGATCGCCGGCTTCCCGGTCGGCACGCCGATGGACACGTGCTTTGCCTATGGCCAGAACCCGAGCATGCTGCGCGAGCGTTACACCGAGGCGCATGATCTCGTGATGCGCGCGTGGACCGAGCACGACACTTTCGCTTTCAACGGCCGGTTCAATCAACAGCGCTACGTCAATGTCTGGCCGCGGCCGGTGCAGAAACCGCATCCGCCGGTGTGGATCCCGGGCGGCGGCTCGGTCGAGACCTGGCAGTGGTGCGCCAAGATGGACTACGTCTACGCCTATCTCTCCTATTTCGGCTACAAGGACGGCCGCGCCACGATGCAGGGCTTCTGGGACGAGATGGCGCGGCTCGGCAAGGACCGGAACCCGTACCGCGCCGGCTTTCTGCAATTCGTCGGCGTCGCCGAGAGCCGCGAGGAGGCGATGCGGCTCTACCGCGAGCCGGCGGAATATTTCTACGGCCGCTGCCTGCGCGTCGATCCGCGCTGGGCAACGCCGCCAGGCTACATTACCGAGGCGACGCAGCGCGCCGGGATTGTCGGCCAGATCGGCCGCGCTGCGAGCCTGCAAGCTCGCCAGCAAGCCCGCGCAACCACCCAGATGGAGGACATCGTCGAGCGCGGCTATGTGATTATCGGCTCGCCCGAGGAGGTCGTCGAGCAGCTGACCGAGGTGGCGACCGACCTCAATGTCGGGCATCTGATGCTGCTCCTGCAATTCGGCAGCATGGGCAAGGAGCTGGCCGCCTACAACACCAAGATGTTCGCTGATAAAGTCCTCCCGGGACTGAAGGGCCTGTTCGGTGAATGGGAAGACCGCTGGTGGCCGCAACCGATGACACGCCCCGAACGCGCCCAGGTCGCCCCCTTCCAAGCGGCATTGGCGGCCGAGTAGCGAACCACCTATGACGTCAGGCAGTGCTTCGGAATGCCGTGCTCGTGCGGCTCTAGGCCGGGCCCGTCATAAGGGACACCCTCGTCGGGATCGGCGTTCACCTTGGTGATGCCGTCCACTGTCGGTGGTTCCTTCGGGTCACCGCCGGTCAGGATCGTGCCGCCGGACACCACTTCATCACGGTGTGGCCAGAGCATTTGAAACCGTTCCATCTTGCGGTCCGTTCCACCGTGAACGTAGACAGTGGCGGAGAGCAGAAAGCGGCGATCGGTGATCTCCGAACCGACGACCTCATGCGTTTGCGCCCAGACGACGGTCTCGCCGCGGAACCACGCGTTGAGCGCCGCCGTGTCGTCGTGCTCACCATCGCCCCATAAAGCCGAGGGTGCCACCGCGCAATCCGACGGCTCTTCGGCGGCCGCGGGCGAGACCACGATGAG
The DNA here is from genome assembly GCA_035603555.1 of Allostellaceae bacterium. Lineage (GTDB taxonomy): Bacteria > Pseudomonadota > Alphaproteobacteria > ATCC43930 > CGMCC-115725 > AP-15. Next base: position 12,050 of record DATNKF010000122.1, on the reverse strand, counting down.
CGCTGCGAGCAGCCCGAGCGCGAGGTGGTGGCCGACAACTCTGCAGGATGTGTTGCCAAAGAACATTTCGTATAGTCGCATGCGAGGTTGATTTCGGACAAGCCATCCTTCGGGGAAGGGGAGGGCGAGACTATGGCAGACCACAATGACCCAAATGCCGTAAATTCGATCTTTTCGGACATCGATGTCAGTGCTGCCGATCTCTACGACATCTTCGGCTTTCCGGGCGACGACCGTACCGGCATCGACAGAGTCGTCATCGCTCTAACCTTCGCTGCCGTGCCGCAGGCCGGTGTCTTCGACGCCGACATGCTGTACCGGATATTGATCGCGCCCGACCATCGGATCGCGCGGACGAGCAGAGACGATGCCAGCCTCGCCGGGTTGTTGGCCTATTTGGAAGCGATTAAAGAAAAATATCTGAAGATTTTGAAGCCGTCGGAGGTTCGGGTTACGGTCGATCACGACAACCGCGCTAACCTTCGGTTCATCGGTTTTCCCGGCGGAAGCTTTTCGGCCTCAATAGCGACCAACGAAAGTGCCAGCGTCCGGTCGCCCGGCGGACATCAGATCAACGTTTTTGTCGGCGGACGTGACGATGCCTTCTTCAACGATCTGCCAGGCTTCTTCCGATCGATCAACTATGCCCCGCAATTCTATCACGTTCCGCATACTATGCCGGATGTGCGCGAGCTGAAGATCCCGAAGACGTTTCTCGAGCTGGAAGGCAACGACTTATTCAATTACGACCCGCGGCTGCCAGAGTGGGGCCACGGCGTGAAGAAGGAGTTGCCGTCGGGTCCGCTGACCTGGACCGGCAATCGCTTCAAAAAGGACCAAAACGGCAATTTCCGGTTCGTGTATTCTGGTCGGGACGCGAGAGCGGGACAGAATTGCAATGCGATCATCCTGGAGCTGCCGCTGAGCTTTCTGACGGCGACGCCCGACGTGCACCGGGTCGTCAATACCTGGGGCGAAAGCTGGGTATTGAAGGCGGCGAATAAAATCGAGACCATCCCTGATGATCCGCTATGGATCGAGCACCCGCACGTGCTGCTTGACGCGCTGACCCTCGACGACGAGCTGAAGAAATACAAGCTCGTCGATACCGACGGGCAGGCGTTTGCCGACGCGGCGCTCAGCGAGCGGGAGGATAACAGGCAATTGGGCGCCAATAACTTCTGGCTGGCGCCGCATTTCATCAAGCGGCTGGGGCATCTCGGCTGGGGCTTTGGTCCGTCGATCACCGCGCTGGGACTCGCCAGCGCCTTCGATCACGATAATTCGCCGGTCTCGGTTCATCGGACTTATGCGAGTGTCTTGGAGGCTTTCCCGCGGGTCAGCAAGATTTTGTTTCAAGAGCTCAACATGCCGGATGATTCGTGGAACAGAAAGGGATCGCCGATACCATTGCGACGCGCCATCGACATCTTTATCCCGAATGTGAATTCAATCGATATGGACACGACCGGTACGTGGCCATTCGGCCGTCGCCTGGAGGACCAGGTGGCAACCCGCTTCCTGTCGACATTCTTGGATATGAGCGCCAGCCTCAACGGGCAAAAGTATCACGTCGACCTGCTGAACGACCCGGCGCTGTGGAGCAGCGCCCCGATCGAGCCGAAAACGCCTCCCAATCCGCTAAAGAACGACAAGGAGTTCCTGGCCGATTTCCCCTATCTTGCGGACCCCTGGTGAACCGATGGCGTCCTCCGCCGGTTACGCCGCAGAGATGCAGCGCATCGACGAAGATATCGCCAAGACGGATGGTGCCGCCAGCTCGACACCGACCGACCCGGAGCGAATAACGCGGCATATTTATCGTCTTTACCAGAAGGCTTCGATCTCCGGCGATCTGGCAGGACTGACCGCAATCGAACGCGTCATCGACGACGCAGTAAGGTTTCTCGCGAACCCGGGCGACCTTTATTTGCTGAAGGCTCATGCCGCATTCAAGCTTCACAAGCTCCCGGAGGTCGATGCCGCGCTGCTCGCCGTCCCGTCGGTTTATGAGAGCGACGAGGGACGGCTCATCCAGGCCGACCTCGACTTTCAGCACGGACGCTATCAGGCGGCGGAAAGCGGCTATGTCGAGGTACTCCGGCACGAGCGGTCCTGGGGCGCTCTGGCTCGTTTGGCACATCTGCGGGGCAAGATGGGCGACGCCACCGGTGCCGACCACCTTTACCAAGAAGCAGAAGGCCAACTGACTGCAAAGGAGATGCGCGCTTACGCGTGGCTCGAGGTACAGCGCGGCTTTTTGGATTTCGCTCGCGGTCGGGACGGCGAGGCACAATTGCATTACCGCCGTGCCGATGCCGCCTATCCCGGATATTGGCTGGTCGACGAGCATATCGCTGAATTGCTCGGCGCTGAGGGCAAATACGACGAAGCCGTTGCGATGTATCAGTCGATCCTCTCGAACGGTCGACGGCCGGAACTCGAGCAGGCGATCGGCGAGCTTTGCGAGCTCGCGGGCCGGAGTGGACCCGCGGCCTACTGGAAAGAACGGGCCCTAACCGCGTATTTGCAGTCCGTGCGGCGCGGCGAAGTCCATTACTACCACCACCTCGTTGATTACTATTCGGACGTAGCAGAAGACGGTGCTGAAGCTGTTAAATGGGCAGACAAAGACTTGCAGTTAAGGGAAAATTTTGCAACTCAGGCCGCGCTAGCCTGGGCATTTTATCGCGATCGGCGGTTCAACGAGGCGGTTCACTGGATTGATCGTGCTCTGGCAACGGGCGTCGTCGATGCTCAGATATATTCCCGCGCCGGCGAGATCTACAGTGCCGCCGGCAACGAGGTTGAAGGCCGCGATCTTCAGGAACGGGCATTGAACCTCAACCCGGCTTTGGGCCGCTTTCAGGTGCATCACTGAAATCAAGAGGCAAGGATCACATCTGCCGCCTTCTCGGCGACCATGTAGACGGCGCTGGCGATAAAGAAGCCCGGAATGCGTGGGAAGACTGAAGCGTCGACCACGCGCAGCGCCTCGGAGCCATGCACGCGGAAATCACCGCCGAGTACCCCGCCGCCCTCGCGCGGCCCGATCGCGCAGCTGCAGGAGGCGTGATGGCCCCAGGCGGTGTTGCGCACAAAATCCATCAGCTGGTCATCGGTCTGCAGCGCCGGGCCGGGCTGTTCCTCCTCGGCGATGAGCCCCTGCTCTTTCAGCTTCGCCGTGAGCCGACGGACAAAGCGGATGCCGGCGACGACCGATTGCACATCCTCGCCGGCCGTGTCGCTGCCCTCGTCGAAATAATGGAAATTGATCAGCGGCGTGTCCCGCGGATCGGCCGAGCGCAGCACGACTTCGCCGGCGCGGTTCTGGGTGTGCGCCTTCAGGATCGCCCAGGTCAGATAATTGGGCTTGGTCACCTCGGCCGCAGAATAGCCGGGAAAGTAGCCGCCGAACAATCCGAGGAGCGCAAAGCAGAAGAGGTCCGGAAGCGGCCGCTCGGGCTGCGATTTCAGGATCGCCGCCAATACCGCCCCATTACTGGTGTAGAGGCCCTCACGCCGTGTCGCCCATTCCTGATAGGCGCGATCGCCGCGGCTGAAGGTGAGGCCTTCCAGGATTTTCCAGTGGTCGAAGCTCATGCGATTGACGACTCCGACCTCGTAACGGTCCTGCAGGTTTTTGCCGACCCCCGGCAGCTCGATGCGCACGGTAATGCCGAGCGGCTCCAGCACCTCGCGTGGGCCAATGCCCGACAGCATCAGGAGCTGCGGCGTATTGAAGGCGCCGCCGCACAGAATCACCTCGCGCGTGGCCTGTGCCTGGGAGCGGACACCCGGCGCGGTCGCGGGCTGGCCATGGGCGCGGTATAGACGCTCGCCCTTGAGGTATTCCACGCCGGTCGCGCGGTTCTGCTCGTCGAGGATGACCCGGGTAACGAGAGCGTCGAGCTCCACCTGAAGGCGATCGGGATATTTCTGGGCGGTTTCGAGAACCCGCTCGCGCGCGCCCATCCGCGCGTGATTGCGCGTCGTCAGCGGCGTGTAGCGCACGCCCACGGCGTTTTCGCTGACGAGCCGCCAATCGTTCGGGTCCGCCTTTGCTTCTACGAGATCGTGCAGGCGTTCGACCGGCTGTCCGATATCGTCGAAAGCCGTGTCCGCGGATTCGAGCAGCACCTGGACCAGGCCGTGATCGCGGAGGGCAGCGGCGGGCGGTATGGCCTTCTCAACTTGCAGCCAGCCGTCCCAGCCGTGTCGCGAGCGGTTGACGCCCACTTTTGCTAGCCAGCGTTCGATCGGCCGATGATGACAGTTCTCCAACCTCATGAAGTAGTGCCGCATCGCCTCGGCATTCCACGACGCGTCGCCGGTCAGACGCGCGATCCCGTCCCAGTCCGCGTTGTGCGGATAAACGAAGATCATCGCATTGTGCGCGGTGCAGCCGCCTAGGGTGCCGGCGCGCGGGTAGAGGACCCCGTTGACCGGCTCGCCGCGGTAGTCGCGCACATATTTGGGATCCTTTGCCTGCAGCTCGTCCGAGGCATAGTGCCGGACGAAAAAGTCCCAGCGCATCGCGTCGTTCTCGCTGGCAAAGCCGTGGAATGCCGGCACGTCGTAATCGTCGGGTAGGCGGTTGATGCCAGGCTGGTAATCATTGGTGCCCGAGAGCAGCCGAGGGTCGCCGCCGGCTTCCAGGAGGAGGACGCTGCGCCCCGCCTCGGCGAGCCGTGCCGCGAGCGTTCCGCCGCCGGCGCCGGACCCGACGACGATGTAATCGAACTCGTGATCCATCGACCCTGCCTCTCCCCGCTGACCCGCCTTAAATCGATCGGGCCCCGACGAGCCTGGCCCCTGTGTCCCTCTCCTGATATTGCAGGCGATTTACAGGCAGGTAGCCTCTGCGATCGTCGGGGCCCGGCGCAGATCGAGCCATCGGGGACCCGATTGCATGCAGCCTATTGTTAGCATAGGGTAATGCTATTGTCAAATACTTAATACCAGGATTAGCAATATGCCGAGCGCCGCCGGCGTCAGAACGTCTTCAGAAAGGCGATCAACGCTTGCTTGTCCGCATCGCTCAATTCGGTGCCGAAATAGTGGCCGCGATTGACGACGTAATCAGGGCATTTGCTGAGCGCGAACAGCTGTTCTCCAACATTGGCGAAAACCTGCCGCGCCTGCTCGTCGCTGGCACCTTGCGGCAGCGCCTTGAGATCATGCAGCAGCTGGGCCAAGACTTTCACGACTGCCTTGTCGTGAGCCAGGCGCTCGGGCAGGCTCCCAGGCGGCGGCAGCGGGTCGAAATTCGCCAGCAGGTTCACTGGAGTGCCGGCCGGGATCGGACCGATCTCGATCCCCTTTTGATCGAACACCGGGACAACCCAATTGAGCACCTCCCGCGATACCTTGATCACATCGGGCAAATAGCCGGTTGGGATGCGCAACCAGCTCGTCACAGTCGTCCGATCGATCACGCCGGGAACTTTGGCGCCCAGTACAGCGTCTTTCTCGCGCTTTTCGGGCCACAGCATCTTGGTGATCGAGTCCTGGAAAACCGCCATGCGCGCCTCGACCGAGGGGCTCGGGTCGAACCGGCCGACGCTGTTGTTCAACAGGTAGGGCCCAGTGGACCATAGGCTGACGAGCGAGGGCACGCGCGTGTATCCGCGCCCGCCTGCCGGCATCTGGTACTGCCGCGGCTGGCCGGTGAACGGATCGTAGACGGTGATCGCGCCGACCGAGGGCAGCTGCTTGTAGGAGGCCGAGGAGAAATTGTCCCAGATGTTCCCGCCTATGGCATTGGTGGCGAGCGGGCTGCAGGCGTTGGTCTGCAGCAAGGTCACCGGCACGCGACCGTCGTTCGACAGGAAATTGCCTTCGAGAAAATCGTCGGCCATGACGATTTGGCGCATCTGCTGGCGGTAGGCGTCGGTTGCGGTCCATGCCCAATAGCGGTTGAAGCAGCTCAGATAGTTCGGACCGATGCATGCGGCCGGGTCGGCGCCGGCCGGTCGTTGCGGCGCTTTGCTTGAATGACAAGCCGCGCAATTGTCGGCAAAGACGAGCTTGCCCTGGTTAACCGTCTCCGGCGGATCGCTCAAAAAGGCTGCACCGCCCGGCGCCTTGCTCAGCTTGTGCGGGTATGACGCCTTGACCAGGAACAGCGCCATATTCGGCGTCTGCATCTCGGTCGCTTGCCAATAGGACGAGTTCTTGCGCGCCGTCGTGATCGCAAAAGGAGTAACGGGCTTGCCGCCGAGCACCGGGTTGAAGTGACGCAGCCACTCCTCGCTGAAGAGACCGATATTCACGTAGACGCGGTTCAACGCGCCGAGCGCGCCCACCGAATCGGCACCGTCCTTCAGCACATGCGGGGTCCACACCGTATTCGGCGGCTGAAAAAATTGGGTCAGCGGCCCCTCTTTGACGAAGTCGTTGAACTGCTTGTTCGCCAGATTGCTGGGACCGAGCGTCTCGCGCCCCCAGCGCTTGGCCGCCTCGAGCCGCGGCCAGAGGTTGTAGACGGCGTTCATCGTGCGCGGGTTGTTGATGTTGTCGCTCGACACCAGCGAGGTGTCCAACGAGCCCGGCCGGGCGGTATGCAGCAACTGGAACAGAAATGCTGTGGGATCAGCGTCCCACGCCAGGATGCGGTCGACCCAGAAATATTGCGCCCCGACGGTGCCGCTGAGGTTCTCCCACAGCGGAGCTTCGGCGTTCGCCGGCGGCTTTTCCGGGTTCGGTCCGACATGACAGAACCCGCAGGACATGCCGACGCGGTATGGCCGCACGAGGTCCTTGGACAAGTAGTAGTTGGGATCGTTGTAGAAGCGTTCGGCACTCCACCGCGCGGCGGCGGCTTGATCGAATGCCGGGTTGGGAAAGAGCCGCAGGCCGACGACCCCACTGGGATATCCGTAATACGATCCGGCCGGGATGTTCTTGCCGCGGGCACCGACGGCCACACCGGGATATTTTTGCGCGTTTTCGAACGGGTCGGCCGGACAGTCGGTATTGCGGACGTCGAGCCACAGCCCGTAGCGCTCCGGGTTCGGGGCGGTGGCCTTGGTGAAACACGGCTCGTTGACCAGACCCAGATAGGTCCATCGGTTGTCGCGGCTGTATTTGAGCCCGGGCGACGAGGAGAGGATCTTCAACAGGTCGAATGCGCCATAGGTCAGGTTCGTCAATTTGTCCCACAGCCGGTCGTTGCCCCCGGTCCACACCAGCCACATATTGCGGCCCTTGACCTCGTCGGGGGTCAGCGCGACACCGCCATCCATGCCCTGGAAGTAATCCTCATCCGCCGCCGGGAAGGTCTGAGGGGCGCGTCCCGCCTGCCGCGCCTCGTCCATTACCTGGGCAGCCGTCCGCTCGGCGAAGCCGGCGCTCGACAAAATCAGGCAAATCGCCAGACAAACATGAGGTACCCCGAACAGGCGTGTTGGCATCCGTTCCCCCCCGGTTGACGACGATCCCCGAGGATCGCGTCTTAACCTTAAAGGAGCGGCGCGCAACAGCCAAGCGACGGCTGCCCGCGACGTCGGCGGAGCGGTGATCGTGCAGACTGAGCGCCGAGGGCAATCGGGGAGAATCTTGCGCCGACGATAGGAACAAGTGTCATTCCGGGACGGCCCGCAGGGCTCTTGGGCTGCGCCCGCGCCCCGGAATGGCGATGTTGTGTCATACCAGCTGGGAGCGGGCTCCGATCGAAGGGCGCTCCGCCTCTACCCTTGCAGCGCGTCGTCCTCGAGGCCGAAAACCGATTGCACTGCGCTAAAGCCGGGAAGGGTAAATTCGCCGAGTGCCGCGAATTCACCCGGGCAGTGGCGTGCGAATTCTTCCGAGGCGACGATTGCCCGCCGCAGCTGGGCGGTCAGCTTTTCCAGGCGAGCGGCAAAATTGACCGCTGGCCCGATGCAGGTGAAATCGAGCCGATTGCCGCTGCCGATATTGCCATAGAGGACATCGCCGATATGCAGTGCCAAGCCGAAACGCAACCCCGGCATCGCGGAGCCCGCGAGCTCCGCGACATTGATCTGCACCTGGCGCGCAGCGGCGAGCGCGCGCTGGCACACCTCGGTCTCGTCGCCGGCGATCGCAAATATCGCCAGCAGCCCGTCGCCCATGAATTTCAGCACCTCGGCGCCGTGGTCGAGGATCACCGGCACCTGGCAGTCGAAATAGCGATTGAGGAGGTCGATCAGAACCCGCGGCGGCAGCCCATCGGCCAATGCGGTAAACCCGCGCATATCCGACAGCCAGATGGCGGCGTGGATCTCCTCGATGTCGCCGCGCCGGATATGCCCGGCGAGGATGCGCTCCCCGGCATCGTGCCCGACATAGGTATCGAGCAAGGTGCTCGCCATCCGCCGCAGGGAGCGGATCTCGGCGACCCGCGCCAGCGGGGTGATGACAGCCTCGATGGCGGCGATCTCTTCGTCGGTGAAGCCGCCCGGCTGCCGCGTCGTGCAGGTCACCGCGTGAATGGCGCCATCGGTGAAGACAAGCGGTGCTGCGAGATAGTCGGTCACTTCCTCCGCGCGAAGATCCGCGAGCACCGGAAAATCCTCGGGACAGTCCGGGTCCGCCAGCTTGCGCCTGATTGTGACACCGGTCTGATAGACGCGGGCAATCGGACTGTCGCGGAAATATTCGGTTTCGAGGAGCTCGAACGGGGCCTCGGTGAGCTCGACCTCGGTGTCCGGGCGCCAGGTGAACCGTCGACCCATGACATTCGGGTGCAAGGTGCGGACGAACACCGCGACCCGCCACAGCGGAATGCCGCAGGCGACCAGCCGCTCGGACAATTGGGTCAATACTTGCTGCGGCTGCGGCGCCGACCGCGCGCCGTCGATCAGCCACTCCACAACCGCTTTGACATCGGAAGTCGGCATCGCGTCCGAATTGATCGCTTCTCCGTCGCGGCTCATATTAGGCGGAACGCGTCCCGATGGGGAACAAGATGACGATCGAGGTGACCCCGCTTCACCCAAACCTCGGCGCCGAGGTGCACGGCGTCGATCTGACCCGGCCGATGATGCCCGAGATCTTTGCCGAGATCGAGGCGGCCTTCCACCATTACGGCATCCTCATCTTCCCCGAGCAGCCGGTGAGCGACGAGGAGCAGCTTGCCTTCAGCCGGCTTTTCGGCCCGCTCGAGGTCAATCCAAATTATGCCGGCACAAAGTTGCGCCTGCGGCCCGACCTCGCCGACATTTCCAACCTAGACCCCGAAGGACGAGTGCTGGCGCGCGACGACCGGCGCAACCTGTTCAATCTCGGCAATCAGCTCTGGCACACCGACAGCTCGTTCAAGCGCATCCCGGCGAAGTGCTCGCTGCTCTCGGCCCGCGAGCTGCCGTCCCCAAATCCGATCGGGGGCGGCGAGACCGAGTTCGCCGATATGCGGGCGGCCTGGGACGCGCTGCCGGAGGCGCGCAAGCGCGAACTCGACGGGCTCGTCGTCGAGCACAGCATCTTCCGCTCGCGCAGCCAGATCGGCTTTGCCGATTTCAACGACGAGATCTCTAAGGAACTGCCGCCGGTGCGGCAGGCGCTGGTCCGCCACCACCGCTACTCGGGCCGCACCAGCCTCTACCTCGCATCGCACGCCTCGCACGTCATCGGCCGGCCGGTCGAGGAGGGGAGGGCATTGCTCGAGGAGCTGATCGCCTTTGCGACACAGCCGCAATTCGTTTACCGGCACTGCTGGACGGTGGGCGACCTCGTGATCTGGGACAACCGCTGCACAATGCATCGCGGCCGCCCCTACGACGACACGCAGCGCCGAGTGCTGCACCGCACGACGGTGTCGGACGTGGCGAACACGATCGAGCAGGAAGGCCTGGCCGCGCCTGCCGCGGCCTGAAGGCGTCGCCTATCAATTCCGATCACGATCGTTGCCCGCACCAATGCAGGATGGTAGAAAGGTTGCTCCTCATCGGTAGAAGGAAACCTGGATGGGCTTGAACATCAAGAACGAGGAAGCACATCGCCTCGCGCAGGAACTAGCGTCGCTCACGGGCGAGAGCATGACGGCGGCTGTTACGGCAGCCCTTCGCGAGCAGCTCGATCGGGTGCGCCGCGAACGGGGTGTCACTCTTGCGGATCGCCTCCTAAAGATCGGCAGGGAATGTGCTGCGCATCTGAAGGAGCCAATCCGCTCCATCGATCATGCTGACTTGCTCTATGACGAGCGCGGATTGCCGCGTGATTGTTGATGCTTCGGCGCTGATTGCCATTCTTCGCGACGAGCCGGAGGCGCCGGCCTGCGCCAAGGCGATCGAGGCAGCCTCGCGCCGCCGCATTTCAGCGGCCAGTTTCGTCGAAGCAGCGATTGTCATCGACGCCGGTCACAACCCTATTGCCAGCCGGCGCTTTGATGATCTCGTGAGAGAGGCGCAGCTTGAAATCGAGCCTGACACCGAGATGCAAGCGCGGATCGCGCGGGAGGCGGATCGGGATTTCGGCAAAGGAAGCGGGCATCCTGCGGGGCTGAATTTCGGAGATTGCTTTGCCTACGCGCTGGCGCGGGTCACGGGCGAGCCACTGCTGTTCAAGGGCACTGACTTCACGCACACGGACATCACTCCCGAACTGTGGTGAATACGGACGCAATGCGGATTAACGCTCGCCCCATTTCTTGTCTTCGACGGTCTCTTCCTCGATTGCATAGAACGCGTCGAGGCCGACCAGTGTCTCAATATCGTGCCGCGCAGTGATGCATTCTTGCGGGTTGAGGCCGGTAAAATCGCCGGTCGACCGCAGCTCCTCGAGCGCGCGCTTATTGAAATGAAAGCTGACCAATAGGGCGAGCAATGCGTCGAGCGCCACCTTGTAACCCATATCGGCGAGCTGAGCCGCAGTCGCGACCGGTCGGTTGTCGCGGTTGCCGCGGCTGACGACATAGACCAGCGGGATCTTCGACTGCTTCGGCGCCTGCTGCAATTCCGCGAGGTCGCGCGGGAAGATCATTCCCATGTCGGCGCCGTGCTCGGCCGCCAGGTTCACCCGGCCGACGGCTTCGTCGAGCCCTTCGAAACGGCAGGAATCGCTCCGGGCGATGATCACGAAATCCTTGTCCGTCTGATCGCGCTGACGGCAGGCGAGCCGGATCTTGTCGGCGAATTCCTTTCGCGGGATCACATGTGCGACGTATTTGTGATAATGCGCCCGCTTCGGGAACAGCTGGTCTTCGATGTGGACCCCGGCGATGCCGGCATGGATGAACTCGCGCACGGTGCGCATCGTATGCAGCGGCTCGCCGAAGCCCGCACCGGCATCCGCGAGCACCGGAATGCCGACCGCCTTGGCGACATCGCCCGCCACCCGGACCTGCTCGTCCAACGTCAAAAGCGGTTCGGAGGTGCAGCGCGAGCCGCCGGTGACGAAGCCGCCGACATAGGCCGCCTTGAACCCCGTCTGCTCGATCAGCCGGCCGCCGAGCGCGTCATAGGCAACCGGCATGTGGATGAACGCCTCCTCGGCAAGCAGCTTCCGCAATGCTACGGTTTTGCTGGCCATGATCTCCTCCTAAAGAAAGCTACACTCGATGCGTGCCCCAACACGTGGCTGGTAGCTTGCGCCGATGCTGTCAGCCGATCAACCGTGGGCCATCCGGCGAGCGGCTGTGGCATCATCGCGCGTCGACCTAGGATCGGAGGGTGATCTCATGTGGCCACGCACTGATTTCCTCGAATCGTTGGGCATCATTCATCCTATCGTTCAAGCGCCGATGAGCGGCTTCACGCCTCCGGCGCTCGTGACGGCCGTCTGCAATGCAGGAGGCTTGGGCTCGATAGGGTGCGTGGGGCAGCCGCCGGACGTGGTGCGGGAGCAGGTCGCGGCGGTGCGCCAGGCAACGAACCGCCCATTCAATCTCAACTTCTTTGTCCATCGGAGTCCGCAAACCAGTCCCGAGGCGACCGCGCGGATGCGGGCAAGGCTTGCACCCTATTTCAACGAATATGGGCTGGGGCCTGTGCCTGAGCCAACCGAGCCCCTTTCGACCTTCAACGCAGAACAGCTCGACCTCGTCCTCGAGCTCCGACCGCGCGTCGTCAGCTTTCACTTTGGTCTGCCGG
>DATNKF010000121.1:0-19635 GCA_035603555.1 Allostellaceae bacterium | reverse complement strand
GGCCAGGTGCGTGGCCCAATCGCTCTTGGGGTCGATGCGCGCCACCGCTCCCCGCCACCCGCCATGGCCGTGATCATAGGCGATCAGCCCGTCGCGCAGCGCCTTGTCGGCAGCCGCCTGCAAGCGCTCGTCGAGGCTGGTGCGCACCGACAGCCCCGCCCCGTACAGCACCTTGTCGCCATAACGAGTGAGCAGCTCGCGTCTGACCTCCTCGGCGAAATAGGGTGCCGTCACCTGCTCGGTCTGCTGCCGGCGTCGCCGCTCGACCGCCTGCCCCTGGACCTGGGCCGCTTCTGCTTGGGTCACCGCCCCGTCCTCGACCATGCGGTCGATAACCCAATCGCGGCGAGACTGTGCTGCTTGCGGGCTGCGCGCTGGGTTGTAGCGGTTGGGCGCTTTCGGGAGCCCCGCGAGAAAAGCGGCTTCGCTGAGCGTCAGCTCATCGAGCGATTTGTCGAAATAGGTCTGTGCGGCGGCGGCCACGCCATAGGCGCCGGCACCGAGGTAAATCTCGTTGAGATAGAGTTCGAGGATGCGGTTCTTCGGCAACGCCACCTCGATGCGAGTGGCCAAGAGGACCTCTTTGATCTTGCGCTCGATCGAGATCTCGTTGGTCAGCAGCATGTTCTTGGCAACCTGCTGAGTGATCGTCGAGGCCCCAACCGGCCGGCGATTAGTCTTGAACCGCCCTACATCGGTGATTGCGGCACGCACTATGGAGGACGGATCGATCCCGTGATGGTTGTAGAAATTCTTGTCCTCGGCAGAGAGAAAGGCGTTGATGACGAGTTTTGGGATCGCCTGGATCGGCACGAAAACCCGCCGCTCGGTCGCGTATTCAGCGAGAAGGCGGCCGTCGCCGGCATGCACTCGAGTGGCGATCGGCGGTTGATAATGAGCAAGCTGCTGATAATCAGGCAGATCTCGCCCGAAATGCCAGATCGTGACGCCGACGAGCGCGCTGCCGACGATTGCCAGCGCCACGCCGCAGACAAATAGAAACCGGATCAGCTTGACCATTGTTCGCTGGTACCGCCGTCATTCCTCATTGATCGGAGCGCCCTGCCGCCTTGGTGCTTGGTCGCGCACGGCGATGCGACCTTATGCGTCAACATCGCAATCGATCCAAGCATTCCCTGTGTGCGCCCCGGATGCGTGCCCAGGATGAGTAGTTGTCGGACATGCACGGTTCCCGTGCAAAACCCGAGTACGACGACAACTGACGTCGGATGAAGCCCTCTCCGTCACACCCGAGAGCCAGAGGAAGCCGTTGTGGCGGGCCGCTTTCCTCTATAAATTGGGTATCGCGAAAAAACGCCGTCCGCCGGCCGGGCGCCGCGCCCGGTGCAGCGCTGTGAGTTCTGCGCGAATGATCGGCAGCACGCTTGCCGCCGCGCAAGGCTGCAGCGCCGGGCGAGGCGCTACGTAGGAACCCGAAGCCGATCCTGGCTCTGCTGACGAGAACTGTCATGGCTCACGCCCAGTCTTTGCTCGATGGAACAACTCCAGGCGCCGCCGGCTTCCCTGCACACGGGATCGCGCCGCCGGCCGATTTTCGCGCGGCCGCGGGAACGCGCTCCGGAGTTACGCCAGAATGGCCAAACGCATGCTCATCGATGCCGCTCACCCGGAAGAGACCCGGGTTGTGGTGCTCAACGGCAACCGTCTCGAAGAGTTCGATTTCGAATCTTCCACAAAGAAGCAAGTAAAAGGCAACATCTATCTCGCTAAGGTCACCCGCGTCGAGCCGTCGCTTCAAGCCGCGTTTGTCGATTACGGTGGCATTAGACATGGGTTTCTCGCATTCAGCGAGATTCATCCAGACTATTTCCGGATTCCGGTAGGCGATCGCGAGGCTGTCGACGACGAGGCGGCCGAACACGAAAGTGACGGTCCGGAAGGTGCATCGGAGGAAGCCGGAGTACCGCTCGCCGCGGTCCTGCCCGAACCAGTTATGGTTCCCGCGGCGGAAGGCGGACTGGAGGACGGCGTCGAAGCCGAACAATCCCGCGAAGCCGGGCCGCTCGCCGATGAGCCCGCGCCGGCTTCAGAGCGGGATGAAGACGCCGGGCAAGAGATATACACCTCCGTACCGTCCGGGGAAAATGTGGCGCCTGTGCGGCAGGCTGTCGCCGCCGAGACGAATGCCTCGACAACCGCGGTTTGGGGGCCAAACGCCACGGATACGGCCATCGGCGAAACCATCCCGAGGCCGGGCGCAACGATGCACGAGACCTCCGCCCATACGACGGGCGAGGGCGCTTCAGGCGCCGTCGACGAGCCCGGCGCACAGGTCCTGGAATTCACGGATGGATCGCCAGGGGACTTTCTCGCCACCGCCGAGACCGTTGCGGTCGAGGAAGTGCGCGCCGAGGGTGACCGTGACGACAGCGAAGGCGAGACCATCGAGACGATCGATGGCGACGAGCTGGAGGAGGATGAGCGCCAGCGCTCGCGTACCGTCCGCCACTACAAGATCCAGGAGGTGATCAAGCGGCGGCAGATCATGCTCGTTCAGGTCTCCAAGGAGGAGCGCGGCAACAAGGGCGCGGCGCTGACCACCTATCTGTCTCTGGCCGGACGATATTGCGTATTGATGCCCAATACGGGGCGCGGCGGCGGCGTATCGCGCAAAATCACCAGTATCACCGACCGCCGCCGGCTGAAGGATATACTTGAAGATCTCAATATTCCCGAAGGTATGGGAGTGATCGTGCGCACCGCTGGCGCTGAACGCTCGAAAGCAGAAATCAAGCGTGACTATGAATACTTGCTTCGTCTGTGGAACGAGATCCGGGATTTGACACTGAAATCTACCGCGCCGGCTCTGATCTATGAAGAGGGGAACCTGATCAAGCGTTCGATCCGGGACCTTTATACGCGCGACATCGATGAAGTCCTCGTCGAAGGCGAAGAGGGATATCGCACGGCAAAAGCCTTCATGAAGATGCTGATGCCCAGCCACGCCAAGCGGGTGCAGCCCTATCGGGAGGCGCAGATCGGGCTATTTCACCGTTTTCAAGTCGAAAACCAGATCGACGCGATCCATTCGCCGATCGTCCAGCTCCGCTCCGGCGGGTATGTCGTGATAAATCAAACCGAAGCGCTGGTTGCGATCGATGTCAACTCGGGACGCTCGACACGCGAGCGCAACATCGAGGAGACGGCGGTCCGCACCAATCTCGAAGCAGCCGAAGAAATTGCGCGGCAGCTCCGGCTGCGCGACCTCGCCGGGCTGATCGTGATCGACTTCATCGACATGGAAGAGCACCGCAACCAGGTGGCGGTCGAACGTCGGCTGAAGGAGGCGCTCAAGAACGATCGGGCGCGCATTCAGGTCGGAAGGATCAGCCCGTTCGGCCTCCTCGAGATGTCGCGTCAGCGGTTGCGCCCGTCGCTGGTCGAGACCGCGATGCAGCCTTGCCCTCATTGCGGCGGTACCGGCTTTGTGCGATCGACCGAGTCGACGGCGCTTTATGTCTTGCGGTCGATCGAAGAAGAGGGGATGAGGCGGCGGTCGGCGGAGATTTGCGTCTATGTGCCGACCACGGTAGCGCTCTACATCCTCAATCAGAAGCGCCACTCTTTGGTGGAGCTCGAGACGCGTTACGATCTGCGCGTGCTGTTGGCGCGAGACGACGCCTTGATCCCTCCGGCCTTCCGGCTCGAGCGGCTGCGCACCTATAGCCCGACCTTGCCGGCAGTCCTGCCGACCGTCCCACTGACGCAAGCGCCTGACATCGAGGACGATGACGAGGTCGACGAGGAGGCGGCGGAGACCTTCGAATCCGAGGAGCACCGGCAGGAGAGCGAGGAGGAGCGCGGGCGCAGCCGTCGCCGGCGCAAACGGCGCAGACGGCGAGATGAGGAGCCCGTGACTTCGGCCTCCGCATCGCCGACGGAGGTCGCGGAGGACGGGAAAAACGCGGCGAGCCGGTTCGGGGCCGGAAATGCCAGAGTCGAGAGCGATCACAGCGTTGGCGATGAGGAGAGTGACGCAGAGCGCCGCCGCCGGCGCGGCCGCCGCGGCGGAAGACGGCGCGCACGACGCGACGGGGGCTCCGAACCTTCCTTCGAGGAACCACGCTCCTCGTCCGATGTGGTGGCGATCTTGCCGGCCCCCGGTGTCGAGGAACAGCAGCCGGTGGCGGTCGAAGCCATAGCGAGCGCACTCACAGAGGCAAGCGATGCGGCGATCGAGCGGGTCGGCCCGCCAGAATTCGCCGGCGAAATTTATGATCGCCCGGAAAGCACACAAACGGACCGCGCAATCGAAACCCCCGCATTGGAGCGGGTTGCGGCGGCAGATGAGATCCGAGCGGAAGTGTCGGGAGGCATCCGAGGCGAGAGCCCCGGCTCGGCCTCGCCCTATCCCCGTTCACTCGAAGCAACAGGTGCAGAGCAGGCGGCCGGCGTCTCACCGGCGATGCCGGCCGGGGAAACCGTACTGGAGCAGCCCATCAGGGGCGAGCCGGAACCGGCTCCCCAAGCGCCGTCGCTCGACGAAGCTCCGCCGTCAGAATCCAACCCCGTCCACGAGGTAAGCGAAAAACCGGCGAACCCCCGGCGGGGTTGGTGGCAGCGGCTGATGCCGTCGTAAGGCTTCGGCGCGATCGGGTTGGCCGGCAGGAGACTGGTTTGCCCCGCCTCCGCCGCATTTCTATTTTTGTGTGGGCGCTGAGAGCATTCGTTTCCGCGTCCGGCCAGCGTCGTCGTGGCACGGAGGGCGTGGCCGATGGGTTCTTGAAAGCAACGGCGATGGTCGCCCGGGATGCCACTCTCGCTGCGACAGTCGCTGCTGCGATGGCACTAGTCTCGACCCAGACGGCAGCGGGAGCCGAGACGTACATTCGCGATACCGAGATCGAGGCCGATATTCAGGCGATGATGGCCCCCATCTGGAAGGTGGCCGGGTTGGATCCGAACGCGCTCCACATCTACTTAATACAGGATAAACAGCTCAATGCGTTTGTCGCCGGCGGCCAGAACGAATTCATCAACACCGGCGTGATCTTGCGCGCCAAGACGCCGAATCAGCTGATCGGCGTGCTCGCGCACGAGACCGGCCATATTTCCGGCGGACACCTGACCCGCTTCCAGGAGGCGGCGCGCAACGCCAGCATCGAGGGGATCATCGCGATGGTGGTCGGCGCCGCCGCGTCTGTCGCCGGCAGAGGCAGCGGAGGCGGAGCTGCTATGTTGCCCGCCGAAGGGGTAGCGGAGCGCGCGTTCCTGCAATATTCGGTCGGGCAGGAAGCGGCTGCCGACCAGGCGGCTCTGAGCTTCCTCGATCGGAGCGGCCAATCCGCCCGGGGACTACTCGAGTTCTTCCAGATCCTTCAGGGCGAAGAACTCCTCTCGGGGATACGCCAGGATCCCTACGTTCGCTCGCACCCGCTGACCTCCCAACGCATCGAGTATATGCGGCACCACGTCGAGCGTTCGCGTTTTTCCGACGCCCTGGATTCCCAGGCCAACATCGACCTGCTCAAACGCATCAAGGCCAAGCTCGACGCCTTCATTTCGACGCCCTCATCGACCCTCGCGGCCTATCCCGAGAAGGATCAATCGGTTGTTGCGCGCTATGCGCGAGCGATCGCCTATTACCGAATTCCCCAGCTCGACAAAGCACTGCCGGTCATCGACGGACTGATCCGCGATTTTCCGAAAGATCCGTATTTTCGCGAGCTCAAAGGGCAGATGCTGTTCGAGAATGGGCGCATTGCCGATGCGATCCCGCCTTACGAGGAGGCCATTCGGCTTGCCCCCGGCGCGCCCCTGCTGCGGATCTCGCTTGCGCAGGCGTATATCGAGTCCAATGATCCCGCTACGAACAAGCGCGCGATCGCCCATCTGAACGATGCGCTACGCACCGAGGACAAGGAAACCGGGGCCTGGCGCCTTCTGGCGACCGCCTACGGCCGGGACAATCAGGTGGGCATGGCGGCATTGGCGCTGGCCGAGGAAGGCCTCTCCGCCGGCAAGAAAAAAGTCGCGCAGCAGCAGGCCAACCGGGCCAGGGCGCTGCTGCCGAAGAACTCTACTGCCTACAACCGAGCGGAGAATATCCAGCGGCAGGCAGGAGAGCGGGACGACTGAGAGAAAGCCTCGATCCGTATTTCGATTAATCTCACCCTGGAGCGATCATGCGTCGGTACATTGTTATTTTTACCTTAGCTTGTGCATTTCTTGCCATTGCACCGGCCCCTCCACTCCGAGCCGCGGAAATTACACTCGAGCAGCGCAAGGCAATCGAGGCGATCATTCACGATTACCTGATGCAAAACCCCGATGTGTTGATCGAAGCGTTGCGCGAGGCGGAAGCCAAGGCGAACAGCGACGCCGACGTGAAGGCGGCGCAGGTGCTTCGCGATCGTCGCCAGGAGGTCTTCGATGACCCGGCGACTCCGGTGGGCGGCAACCCAAAAGGCGATGTCACGATTGTCGAGTTCTTCGATTACCGCTGCCCGTACTGCAAGCAAGTGCACCCCACCCTACAGAAGCTGCTCGATCAGGATCGCAAGCTGCGTTTCGTCTACAAGGAATTTCCGGTTCTCGGCGAGCAGTCCGATATCGCCGCCCATGCCGCGCTGGCGGCGCGGCTACAGGGCAAGTACGAGCCTCTCCACAACGCCATGATGGCCGCCAAAGGCCAGATCACCGAGGAGGTGGTGTACCGGCTCGCGGGCTCGGTCGGGCTCGATGTCGACCGCCTCAAACACGACATGGCAGACCCCGAGATCGACCGGGCGCTGGGCGCCAATCGGGCTCTCGCCAAGGCCCTCGAGCTTCGCGGCACACCCGGTTTCGTCATCGGCGACCACGTCGTTCCCGGGGCAATCGACCTCGACGCTCTGAAGACCATGGTCGCCGACGCCCGCAAGCAATAGCCGCGGTCGCTTCGGCGCCCAAGAAAGGGGGCTCACGTCTCGCGATCGGGCTGGCGGTCCGGATGCGCGGCGGCAAAGGCTTCGAGCGCCATGCAGCTCTGGTGGATCCGAGCGATCGTCGGATAGGGAGCGAGATCGAGCCGGTAGCGCTCGGCATTGACCACCTGAGGTACCAGAGCGATGTCGGCAATACCGGGGCCGTCGCCATGGCAGAACGCGCCGGTCCGGGGATCGCCCACAAGCAGCCGCTCGAACGCCTGAAAGCCGGCATCGATCCAGTGATTGTACCAGGTCGCAATCGCTGTCTCGTCGTGGCCCAGCGAATGCGTCAGGTAGCGCAGAACCCGCAGATTGTTGACCGGATGAATGTCGCAGGCGACGATCTCGGCAAGCGCACGCACCCGCGCGCGATCGGCAGGGTGGCTAGGAAGCAAAGGAGGATTGGGATAAGTCTCGTCGAGATATTCGATGATCGCCAGCGACTGGATGAGCGTCCGGCCGCCGTCATCGAGGGTCGGCACCAATCCTTGCGGGTTGACGGCGAGGTAATCGGGCTTGGCCTGATCGTTTCGCCGCAGATGAATGGCCGCGGTCTCGTAGTCGAGCTTCTTCAGATTGAGGGCGATGCGGACGCGGAAGGCGGCCGAGGAGCGAAAATAGCCGTAAAGCTTTAGCGCCATTGCGCCTCTCGGATCTTGTGGTCCTGCCGGTTCAGAGATACCGGGTCGGGCGGTTCAGGGTGCGCCACATATGCGCCGAAGGGCTGCTGTCCCAACCGAGCCCCTCTTTCGGCTGCTTGAAGTTGCGCCCGACAATGTCGGTAAACTCCTCAAGCTCGACCGTCACGTTCGGGTCGAACGAATAGATGTCGTGAACGGTGATCAACCGTGCTGTCATATACCATTTGTGATCACGGGCGCGCTTGTACTCTTCCTCTATGTAGGGGTCGGGGCGATAGTCTGCGCCGAAGTTCTTTATGTAGGATTCGGGATAGGAATAGCCGACCGACTCGTCCGCGTAGAAGCGCAGCGCCTGGTGGGCGCGAATCGCCCAGGAGACCTCTTCGTCGACATAGGGTGCCACCATCTGGGCGCCCCAATAGCCGTGATCGGCACGGATGAAGCCGATGACCCCGATATCGTGCACCAGGCAGGCCATGACGATCTTCTCGTCCATGCCGGCGCGGACCGCGTGTCTGGCGCTTTGCAGCAAGTGGCTGGCGGGACCAAACCGGTACTTGAAGAAGTCCATCAGGGTCGGCCGCTCCGGCATCTTCGGCAGCCGCGGGTCGTCGCCCATCAGCATGTGCTTGCCGGGGTTTTGGGCGAGCAGCGCCGGACCGTTCGGGATGCTCGTATCGCCATCGGCGAGGTTGAACAGACGCGACTTGACGATGATCGCGTCGAGCTCGCGCATCATCTTACGCTCGAGCGCATCGGCGCGCTCGGCCAGCGTCATCGTGTCGTTCATTTTAGGGTCCTTTCTGATCGATTTAGGTCATGTGCCAACCTATCAAACCGAACACCTCAACCGCTAGCTTGTACGCAGATTCTTCACCATCATTGCAACCGGACTAGACTCCTTCGCCCGTTCATCACTCAATCAATGAAGAGGAGCTCCAGCATGGCCCGGCATTTCGGTGTCCTGATTCCTTCGACCAACACGACGGTTGAGATCGAGTGCCGGCTGTTGCCGGCGACCTACCAGGCGCATATCGGCCGGCTGATGACGAGCACGCCCGGCCGGACCTTCTCGCCGAGCCGGGACGAGGACATCGACTATCAATCGCGCCTGCTCGGCACCGCCAAGGTCGAGTTGGTGATATTGGCGCAGACATCGGCAAGCCTCTTCGCTGATAATTACGACGACGTCGTAACCGGGCGGATGAGTGCCGGTGCCGGCGTGCCTGCGGTCACCTCGGCACAGGCGGTGGGGCGCGCGGTGCACGCGCTCGGAGCGCGTCGCATCGCCGTCGTCTCACCTTATTCGGATGAGGTCAACGAGCGTGCCGGCGGCTATTTCGCGGCCAAGCACGGGCTCGAGGCCGTCGCCCTCGAAGGCTTTGGTGCCACTGATTCCTACGCCATCGGGCAGCTCGGGCCGGAGAACGCGCGCGACGCCTTCGCCCGGATCGACCGACCGGAGATCGAAATATTCGTGGTGCCCGGCGGCAACTTCCCGACGATGAATTCGATCGCCGGCTGGGAGCGCGAATTCGGCAAGCCGGTGGTGACCACCAATCAGGCCTCGTTCTGGGCGATGCTCCGCACGCTCGGCGGCGGCGACCGCGTTCCCGGCTTTGGCCGCCTGCTCGACGAGGTCCCCGCCGGCTGACGGGTCAGGGGAGATAGTAGGCGAAAGCGACGGGTGAGACGAAGGCCCAGGTCTCGATGAGTTCGGAGCGGTGGGGCTTGCGCCCGACCTCCTCCATCGCACCCAGCAGGCAGAACCAGTTCAGCACCTCGTGCTGGCCGCTGTCCTCGATTTCGTCCGTCGTATAGCGGTGCCAGGCCGCGTAGTCGCCCTTGTCCAGCGCGTCGTAAAGACGGCGGTCGGCCGCGACGTCAGGCCACAACTGGTGGTTCTTCTCGGTCCGGAACGAATGCGACCAGCTCGACGACGCCAGGATCGCGGTCCGCCACGGGCTCCTCGCCATCACCCGGGCCGTGGCGGCGCCGACCGCCATACAGCGCGACGGGCTGGGCGAGGGCGGATCGAGCTCGCGGATCCTGTCCCGCATGGCCAATGTAGCCGCAGCCCGCGCGCGGCATTCGCAGGATCGTCGAAGCCGCCGGGACGCGCGCCTCAGTCTGGACCAGCTGGTCCGCCGCTTCGAGTGACAGAATGGAGAGTCCGGGAGAGGTCGACGGATCTCCGCGAACCCGGAGCCGCATTGGGCGCGCTCAGCCTGTGGTGAGATCAACCAGCGCGAAGCCTTCCTTCCGTGCCGCATCGGCGAGGCGCTCATCGAGCGTAATGACTTCGAGCGATGGGGGACGGCGTTCCGCCGCTATGAAGGCCGCCGCCAACTGCAGTGCGTCGGCCGCCCGCAGCGAGTGAACGCGAAGAAATCGCACCGCACTCTCGGCGAGATAATGCTGATCGCGACCGAGGTGGCAACGCCGCTGCGGGCCTGCTACCGTAGCGGCCGAAACCAATTCTCGCTGGAGGGACGACAGATGCAGTTTGGCTTCAGCCCGCCGGTCAGCGGGCCGCTCTCCTCGCCCGACAATCTTGCGCGCATCACGGTCGAGGGCGAGGTGATCGGCTACGACTACGCGACGATCAGCGACCATGTCGTGATCCCCCGAGACATCGAGGCCAAGTATCCCTATAGCGACACCGGCGAATTTCCCGGCCGCGCGCGTGGCGATCGCCACGAGCAGCTGACCGCGGTCGCCTTTGTCGCCGGCAAGACCTCGCGGCTGCGCCTCGTCACCTCGGTGACCGTCGTCCCGCACCGGCCGGCGGTATTGCTCGCCAAGATGCTGGCGACGATTGACGTGCTGTCGAAGGGTCGGCTCGTCTTCGGGATCGGTGCCGGGTGGATGAAGGAGGAGTTCGAGGCGCTGGGCGTGCCGCCCTTTCCCGAGCGCGGTGCGGTCACCGACGAGTACCTGAACGCTTGCCGCGAGCTGTGGACCAAGGATGATCCGCGGTTCGAGGGCCGCTACGTCAAGTTCGCCAACATCTTCTTCGAGCCCAAGCCGGTGCAGAAGCCCTACCCGCCGATCTGGGTCGGCGGCGAGAGCGGTCCGGCCTTGCGCCGCACCGCCCGGCTCGGCGACGGCTGGTACCCGATCGGCACCAACCCGCAACACCGCCTCGACTCGATGAAGCGCTTTCAAGCTGGTGTCGAGCGGTTGCGGCGGCTGACCCGCGAGGCCGGCCGCGACCCGGAAAAGATGGCGCTCGCTTACCGCATCACCTCGTGGGGCAGCGCATTGCCGGCGCGCGCCGATGACGGCGAGCGGCGGCTGTTCTCCGGTACCACGGCGGATGTGGTTGCTGATCTACGGGCGTTCCGCGATTTCGGCGTCGGCTACGTCGATTTCAATTTCGCCGGCGACAGCGCCGAGGCGATGATCGCCGAGATGCGGCGCTTCCGCGAGGACGTGCTGGCGAAGGTGTAAAGGCTTTTTTGCACCACAGAGGCACGGAGGACACAGAGGGGCCTGCCGGTCCGGCCTCCTTGTCATACCGGTGAAAGCCGGTATCTATGGAAAAACGGGTCTGGCTTCCGCCGGGACGGCGAAAGATCGCTCTTCTGTGATCTCTGTGCCTCTGTGGTGGATTTAATTCATAGGAGCAGGCGTTGCTGAAACTCGGATACAAGGCGTCGGCCGAGCAGTTCGGGCCAAACGAGCTGCTGGCGTTCTCGTGCTTTGCCGAAGAGGTCGGGTTCGACTCGGTCTTTGTCAGCGACCACTTTCAGCCGTGGAAGCATACCGGCGGGCACGCGCCGTTCTCGTTTGCTTGGCTCGGCGCACTCGGCGCCAAGACGACGCGGGTGCAGATCGGTACCAGCGTCGCCACGCCGACCTTCCGCTATCATCCCTCGGTCGTGGCGCAAGCCGTCGGCACACTCGGCGTCATGTTTGCCGATCGCGTCATCTTTGGCGTCGGCACCGGGGAATCGTTGAACGAGGTGCCGGCGACCGGCATGAAATGGCCCGGCTTCCGCGAGCGGCAGGGCCGGCTGCGCGAGTCGATCCTGCTGATGCGGCGGCTGTGGACCGAGGAGCGGGTCACCTTCGAAGGCCAGTATTACCGGACCATCGGGGCGACAATCTATGACCGCCCGGAGAAGCCGGTGCCGATCTGGATCGCCGCCTCGGGACCAACTGCGGCGGCGATGGCGGGTGAACTCGCCGAGGGGTTCATCTGCACCAGCGGCAAGGGTGCCGCACTTTATCGCGACACCTTGTTGCCCAAGGTCGACGAGGGCCTGAAGCGCGCCGGGCGCCCGGGCAACAGCATCGAGCGGATGATCGAGGTCAAGGTCTCGTTCGATACCGACTTCGACCGGGCGATGGAGGACACCCGCCACTGGGCCGCACTCGCCCTAACCCCGGAAGAGAAGATGAATGTCGAGGACCCGCTCGAGATGGAGCGTCTCGCCGCGGCATTGCCGCTCGAACGCGCGGCGAGCCGGTGGATCGTCTCGGCCGACCCAGAGGAGCAGCTGGCGCAGATCCGTCCCTATGTCGAGCTCGGCTTCACCCACCTCGTCTTCCACGCTCCCGGACCGGACCAGAACCGGTTCTTGAAGCTTTACGCCGAGCAGGTGGTGCCGCTGCTCCGTGCCAAGCTGGGGTAATGACCCAAAAGGTCACCCTCTCCGCGCTCTCCGGCATCAAACTGATCGAGCCGGGGGATGACATCGGAGCGATCACGGTTGCCGCGTTGCAGGCCAACGGGCTGGTCCCGGAAGAGGGCGATGTCCTGGTTGTGGCGCAGAAGATCGTCTCCAAAGCCGAGGGACGTTACGTCGACACGGCAACCGTGCAGCCTTCGGAGCGGGCCCTCTCACTCGCTGCCGAGGTCGATAAGGACCCGCGCTTTGTCGAGGTGGTGCTGTCGGAAGCCAAGCGGGTGGTCCGCTATCGCCCGGGTCTGCTGATCGTCGAGCACCGCCTCGGTTTTGTTATGGCCAATGCTGGCATCGATCACTCCAACATTGCGGCGGAGGCAGGCGTCGAGCGAGTCCTACTTCTGCCGGTCGACCCGGACGGCTCGGCACACGCCTTGCGGCAGCATCTGATGGACGCTTTCGGCATGGGCATCGGCGTCATCATCAGCGACAGCTTCGGCCGGGCCTGGCGCAAGGGCACTGTCGGCGTGGCGCTCGGCGCCGCGGGCCTGCCGGCGCTGATCGACCTGCGCGGCCATCCCGATCTCTTCGGGCGGGAATTGATGGTGACCGAGACCGGCTTTGCCGACGAGATCGCCGCTGCCGCAGGGCTGTTGATGGGCCAGGCCGACGAAGCCGTGCCGATCGTGCTGGTGCGCGGCCTCGCCTGGTCTGCCCCGGATCAGCCCGCCGCCGCCTTGGTCAGGCCAGCGGAGCACGATCTATTCCGATGAGCCGATCGGAGGGGTTCGTGCTGGCGTTGTCGGGCGGGATCGGCGGTGCCAAGCTGGCGCTCGGCCTCTACCGGGTTCTGCCACCCGGCGCTTTGACCGTCGTCGCCAACACCGGCGATGATTTCGAGCATTTGGGGCTTGCGATCTCACCCGATATCGACACCCTGCTCTACACCCTGGCCGGCCTCGACAACCCGGAGCTCGGCTGGGGACGGCGCGACGAGACCTGGACCTTTATGAAGGCGCTCGGAAGTCTCGGCGGCGAGACTTGGTTCAATCTCGGCGACGGCGATCTGGCCACCCATGTCGAGCGCACCCGGCGCCTCGCGGCGGGCGAGAGCTTGTCGCAGATCACCGAGGATTTCCGCCGCCGCCTAGGCATCTCGGCGCGGCTGCTGCCGATGAGCGACGACCGGGTGCGCACCCAGCTCCTGACGGTGGCGGGCTGGCTCGACTTCCAGGACTATTTCGTGC
The DNA here is from genome assembly GCA_035603555.1 of Allostellaceae bacterium. Taxonomy (GTDB): domain Bacteria; phylum Pseudomonadota; class Alphaproteobacteria; order ATCC43930; family CGMCC-115725; genus AP-15. The sequence continues at coordinate 6,184 of DATNKF010000121.1, read as the reverse complement.
GCCAGCGCTGCGCCCCGGTGGTGCGCGAGATCGCCTTTGCGGGCGGGGCCGAAGCGCGGCCGCAGCCGGATTTTCTCGCAGCGCTCGCGGACGACAAGCTGCGGGCAGTCGTGATCTGCCCGTCCAACCCGTTCATCAGCGTCGACCCGATCCTCTGCGTGCCCGGGGTGCGCGCGGCATTGAGCAGCTGTGCGGCGCCGGTCGTCGCGGTGTCGCCGATCATCGGCGGCAAGGCGGTCAAGGGCCCCACCGCCAAGCTGATGGCCGAGCTCGGGCTCCCCGTGGACGCGGCCGCGGTCGCGCGGCATTACGGCGACATCCTCGACCTCTACGTCGCCGACCACACCGACGCAGACGAACTCGCCGAGTTTGACGTGCCGGTGATCTTCGCGCGGACTTTGATGCTGTCGCTCGAGGATCGTGAGGGGCTGGCGCGAGCCGTGCTGGACGCGGCCGCCCGAGGCTTTTGAGATGGACCTCTGGGCCGTCGTGCCGGTTAAGGAGCGAGTCTCGGCGAAGGAGCGCCTCTCCCCGATGCTGCGACCCGAGACGCGGCAAGCGCTGGCCTTGGCGATGCTCGAGGATGTGCTGGCGGCGCTGACCCCGACACCGGGCATCGCCGGGCTGCTGGTAGTGACGGTCGATCCTGAAGCGGGTCGACTGGCGGAAAGATACGGAGCTCGGCTGATCGAGGTGGGCGCGCGCGACGGCCATACCGGCGCGGTCACAGCGGCAGCGCGGCTGCTCGCCGCCGAGCAACGCTCGGGCATGCTGACCTTGCCTGGCGACATCCCGCTCGTCACCTCGGCCGAAATCGTGAGGCTGCTGGCGGCACACCTCCCGGCGCCGTCCTTCACGATCGTTCCGTCGCATGACGAGCGCGGCTCGAACGCGATCGCTTGCTCGCCGCCCGACGCGGTGCCCTTGCGCTTTGGCGAAAACAGTTTCTACCCACATCTACAAGCGGCCGAGATGGCGGGCATTCGGCCGAACGTGGTGCATCTGCCCGGGATAGCTCTCGACATCGACAACCCCGAAGATCTTGTATCCTTTATGCGGATCGATTCATCGGCGCGGGCCCGTGCTGTGCTCGCCGAGGATCGCGCGCCGCTCGCAGGAGGTTTTCGCCGATGACCACCGTTCTGAGACGGGCCGCGGCCGGGCAGCGACTATCGGCTTCGCAAGCGCTGGCACTCGCCGATTTTGCCGATCCACGGCCGCTGATGCCAATCGCGGCCGAGCTGCGCGACGCTGGCCATGGCGGCCTTGTCTCCTATTCGCGCAAGGTCTTCATCCCGCTGACCCAGTTGTGTCGGGACGTCTGCCACTACTGCACCTTCGCCCATCCGCCGCGCCGCGGCGAGCCCGTTTATCTCGACGCCGACCAGGTGCTGACGATCGCCCGCGCCGGAGCGCGCGCCGGCTGCCATGAGGCATTGTTTACGTTGGGCGACAAGCCGGAATTGCGCTATGCGGCAGCGCGTGAGGCGCTGGCCCGGCTCGGCCACGAGACCACCCTCTCCTACCTCGCCGCGATGGCGGAATTGGTGTTGCGCGAGACCGGGCTCCTGCCGCATCTGAACCCGGGGGTCATGACGCGGGCCGACATCGACCGGCTGCGTCCTGTGTCGGTGTCACAGGGGATCATGCTCGAGAGTGCTGCCGAGCGGCTACGCCGGCGCGGCGGTCCGCATTTCGGCTCACCGGACAAGGATCCGGCATTGCGTCTCGATACGATCCGAGCGGCGGGAGAGGCGGCGGTGCCGTTCACCTCGGGGATCCTGATCGGCATCGGCGAGACCCGGCATGAGCGCATCCAATCGCTGCTGGCGTTGCGCGACCTGCATGAGCAACACGGGCACCTGCAAGAGATCATCATCCAGAATTTCCGGGCCAAGCCCGGGACGCGGATGGCGCAAGCCCCCGAGCCCGATCTCGACGACCATCTCTGGACGATCGCCGTCGCCCGGCTGATCTTCGGCCCCGAGATGAACATCCAGGCGCCGCCCAATCTGAACCCGGAGGGGCTGGCTCAGATGATTGCGGCCGGCATCAATGATTGGGGCGGTGTGTCGCCGGTGACCCCCGACCACGTCAACCCCGAGGCGCCGTGGCCCGCACTCGACCTGTTGGCCGAGCGCACCGCCGCGGCCGGCAAGCTCCTCGTCGAGCGCCTGGCGATCTACCCGGCCTATGCGCGCGATCCGGGGCGGTGGCTCGACCTGGCATTGCGCGCGCCGGTGCTGCAAGCGATCGACGCCGAGGGTTTCGCCCGGATCGATGACTGGGTGCCCGGCGCCGGGACAGAGCCGCCGGCGATTGCCCCTCACCCCAGCCCTCTCCCCGCAAGCGAGGCGAGGGTGAAAACAGTGCAAAATCCTTCGCCCCGCTTTAGCGGGGAGAGGGCGGGTGAGGGGCAGCTGACGTCGCTCCTCGACCGGGCGGCCGCCGGAGAGCCGCTCGGCGAAGCCGACATCGTCAGGCTCTTCCGGGCCCGCGGCGCGGCCTTCACCGAGGTATGCCGCGCCGCCGATCGGCTCCGGCAGTGGGTCAATGGCGACGCGGTCAGCTACGTCGTGACCCGCAACATCAACTACACCAACATCTGCTACTTCCGCTGCCAGTTCTGCGCCTTCTCAAAGGGCAAGCTCAGCGAGAATCTGCGCGGCCGGCCTTACGACCTCGACCTCCTGGAGATCCAGCGGCGGGTCGAGGAGGCCTGGGAGCGCGGCGCCACCGAGGTGTGCCTGCAGGGCGGCATCCACCCGGAATACACCGGGGCCACCTATCTGGCGATCTGCCGGGCGATCAAGGAAGCGGTCCCCGGCGTCCATATCCACGCCTTCTCGCCGCTCGAAATCTGGCAGGGTGCCAAGACGCTCGGCCGCACCGTTCCCGACTTCCTACGCGAGCTGAAGGCAGCGGGGCTCAGCTCATTGCCGGGTACGGCGGCCGAGATCCTCGACGACGAGGTCCGCGCGGTGATCTGCCCCGACAAGATCAAGACCGGCGAGTGGCTTCAGGTCATGGAGGCCGCGCACGGCGTCGGGCTTCGCAGCACCGTCACGATCATGTACGGGCATGCCGACCGCTACGAGCACTGGGCACGGCACCTCCTGCGCATCCGCGCGCTGCAGGCCAAGACCGGCGGCTTCACCGAGTTCGTGCCATTGCCGTTCGTGCCGATGGAGACGCCGATTTATTTGAAGGGCCGCGCCCGGCGCGGCCCAACCTGGCGCGAGGCGGTGCTGATGCATGCGGTGGCGCGCCTCGTGCTGCATCCGCTGATCACCAACATCCAGACCTCCTGGGTCAAGATGGGCAGCGAAGGCGCCGCCTTCTGCCTCGAGGCCGGGGCCAACGATCTCGGCGGCACCTTGATGAACGAGAGCATCACCCGCGCCGCCGGTGCGGTGCACGGCCAGGAAATGCCGCCCGAGAGCATGGAGGAGGTAATCCGCGCGCTCGGCCGCGAGCCGCGCCAGCGCTCGACGCTCTACGGGGACGCTCCCGCCGCCCGCAAGGCCGCCTCCTTCGCCGCCGCCCCGCTGACCGATCCGGTCAACACCCCGGCGCGGCGTTGGGAGCGCCATCCCGAGAACGTCGCCGCGGCCGACTAAGCCACGCGAGTTCCCCGTTCGACGGGCAAATTCCCGGAAAAAATCGAGGCGGAGCCGCGATCGCCCAGGCGAGTCGTTCAAACCTGCGTTCGACCGGGTACTTACGGCACCTGCACAGGCCATTCGGGTACGCTCCGAGCCGGGAATCGGCACGCGCCAAAAGCGGGAAAAGACGGCGTATCCGGGAATTTACCGAGAAGATCGCCGGACGCGCGGCAACGCGCTGTTTTCAGGCTTTGATCGGGTGGCGATGCCACACCGGGATTGCGGCGTTTCGTGGCGCGTTTTCTCGCGAGACCGCGATGTTCGAAGCCGAGGCCCGCTGGCTCCGCGCCGTGGTGGATCTTTTCCCGCCAGGGCGGCTGCCGCCGTTGCTCAACCTCGGCAGCAGCTCGACCGATATCCGCGAGATTGTGTAGCCTTGGATCGAGGATCAGCTGTTCCGCCCCTTGCGCACCCACGGGGTCGAGGTCGTCCATGTCGATAAGCGAGAACTGCTCGGGGTCGATGTTCAGGCCGATCTGACTAATCACGACGACGTGGTCCGCCTCGGGGCGCTTCACCCCGGGGCACCGCTCTGCTGCAACTTGCTCGAGCATGTCACCGAGCCCGACCGGCTGGCCTACCATTGGCTCGACCTGCTGATGCCCGGCGGCCTTGCGTTTGTCATCGTGCCCTTCAGCTATCCCTATCATCGCGACCCGATCGACACGATGTATCGGCCAAGCCCTTCCGAGCTTAGCGACCTCTTCATCGGTGCCCGACTGCTCGACGGAACAATACTGGGGATGGGAGAGTCACACCGCGACGTGGTGCGGGACCGGCCACGGCTGCTGCGCCTTTTGTGGCGCTTTCCGGTGCCGTTCCTGTCGCATCATCGAAAAGCGCTAGGATCAGGGTGCGTCGCCGGCGGCAGTGAGCCGGTTGGGGTGATCGACGAGGAATCGGCAATATGAACGAGACGGGTTGCGACGAGCTTGCCCGCTGGGTGACGGAGGCGGGTTTGATTGGCCGCACGGAGAGCGAGCTGATGGCCGGCTTCTGCCGGCGGATCGTCGATGCTGGAGTTCAGCTGGCGCGCGGCATTGTCATTCTCGACACGCTGCATCCGATTTACGAAGGCCGCGCTTTTCGGTGGCGCGCTGATGTCCCAGAGGCGGTCGAGATACTCGATTATGGTCGGACCAACGAAGGTGAGGCCGCAGAAAGCTGGCAACGCAGCCCGTTTTTTCACTTGCTGCAAGCAGGTGGAACCGAAATGCGGCGCTATTTGGCGGCGGGTGATCCGGCCGATTTTCCTGCTATTGCGCAAGCCCGTGACGAGGGCGCTACCGACTATCTGGTGCTCGTCCACCGTTTCGCCGCCGAGGGCGTCATCGGCGAGATGGATTGCGTCTATTCCAGCTGGTCCAGCGACGCGCCTGATGGTTTCGGGGAGGACGGCGTCGTTGCGCTGAAGCGGCTCGCACCCTTTCTCAAACTTGCCCTCAAGTCGGCATCGCTCGCCCGTATGGCGGAGACGCTGGCGCAGACGTACCTCGGTCGCGATCCGGGACGGCGGGTCATGAGCGGCCGGATCGTGCGCGGCGTCGCCGAGAAGATCGGCGCGGTGCTGTGGTACAGCGATCTCCACGGCTACACCCAAATCTCGGACAATTCCCCGCCGGAGCAGATCATTCCGCTGCTCAACGACTACGCCGAGGTGGTGGTCTCGGCCGTGCACGGACATGGCGGTGATGTGCTGAAGCTGGTCGGCGACGGCACGCTCGCTATCTTCCCTGCAGATAACCGCGAAGAAGCTTGCCGCGGCGCGCTCGCAGCGGCGGTACGAGTGCGCAAGGGCGTCGTCAAGCTGAACGGCAAGCGCGCCGTCGCCGGGTTGCCGACCACCCAGGTCTACCTCGCGCTGCACGTCGGCGATGTCTTCTACGGGAATATCGGCAGCAAGGACCGCCTGGATTTCACGATCATCGGCCCGGCGGTCAACGAGGTCAGCCGGATCCTGGCGATGAGCCGGTCGGTCGAGCAGGATGTGCTGCTCTCGGCCGATTTTGCCGACGCCGTCGGTTCCGAGATGCGACGTCGACTGGTCTCAGTCGGGCGCTACGCATTGCGCGGCGTGGCTCAACCGCTAGAGCTGTTCACCCCCGAACCCGATTTCGAAATCCCATAGCCGAGGGCGGCAAAGATTGCGTGTACCTCATGGCCGTCCTGTCCCAGCGGTTGTTTACGACCGACCCGCAGGAGCGGTACGCTCGCTTGATAGGGAATCGCCCGCCGGCGGCGGAGAGGGATCGCAATGCTGCTCAATCGAGACGAAATTCGCCAGGACAAGACATTTGATCTGCTCACCGAATCGATTTTGCAGCGCGATCAGCCGCGGACCACCGATCTGTTTTTCGGGATGATGGCGCGAGATGGGCGCTCGGTCGGTGAAGCGCTCAGCGTGGTGACGGCGGCCGAGGCGCCCTTTGTCCAGGTGCCGAGCCACATCAACGTTCGCGACGGGCAGATCACACTGATCAACAACGATCATACGATCCTCGGCCTGCGGGCGTCGGCTT
>DATNKF010000120.1:0-3849 GCA_035603555.1 Allostellaceae bacterium | reverse complement strand
GCCGGCTGCGGCTTCCGCCCGATCGTCGACTGGCGGCAGGTGACGTTCTGCTTTGTCGCGATGGATCAGATCGTCAATCAGGCCGCGAAGATCCACTACATGTTCGGCGGCCAGGTGAGCTTCCCGATCCTCTATCGGGCTGCTGTGGGCGGCGGCGGCCTGGTCGCGGCCCAGCACTCGCAGTCGCCCTATTCGATGTTCATGAATGTGGCCGGCTTGAAGATGTTCCTGCCGTCGACTCCCTACGACATCAAAGGGCTGCTGAAGACGGCCATCCGCGACAACAACCCGGTCATCTCGTTCGAGTCGAGCCGGCTGATGACGCGCAAGGGCCCGGTGCCGGAGGAGGACTACACGGTCCCCTTCGGCAAGGCTGACATCAAGCGAGAGGGGAACGACGTGACAGTCGTCGCCCTCGCCTGGCTCGTTCACGAGGCGCTCGCCGCGGCCGAAGAGCTCGCCCGCGAGGGGATATCGGTCGAGGTCGTCGATCCGCGCACCCTCGTGCCGCTCGATACAGAAGCGATCCGCAACTCGGTGCAGAAAACGGGTCGGCTGGTCATCGCCGACGAGGCCGGGCCGACGGCCGGCTTCTCGGCGGAGGTCGCCGCGGTTGCGACCGAGGATGCGGCGACATTTGCGCGGCTCAAGGCCCCGGTGAAGCGGGTCTGCGCCTTGCAGGTGCCGATACCCTACAGCCCCGTTCTCGAAAATCATGTCTTTCCCGACCGCAAGCGGATCACGGATGGGATCCGCGAGGTGCTCCGCGGACGAAGGTCTGCCGAGGCGGCGTGACGGCGGCGGGAGCCGCCTGTTGGCCGAGCACGGCGTTTGCTGAGATGGCGGCGATCGGCGCGGCATGGACGCGCGGCGACCGGCTCCGCCTACCTCGCCCTCCTCATAAGCACGCGACATTCGATGGGTGGAGCGGTGGGGGCTCTTCCGACGCCTCCCCGCGGGCAACGACTAGGCGCGGCGCGAGGCTGCGACCGCGGCGACGGCACGGGCAGTGAGGGGAGAGACGGCGCCGCCGATCGCCAATCGCGGGGCGATGACCGCGACGATCATCTGCGCCTGCGTCATGCAGGGGCTCGACACGACGATCGTCAATGTCTGCCTGCCGCATATCCAGGGCAGCATGTCCGCATCGCAGGACCAGATCTCGTGGGTGCTGACGACCTACATCGTCTCTTCGGCGATCATGATGCCGCTGACCGGTTGGCTCGCCGGCCACTTCGGCGTCAAATACATCTTCTTGGCCTCGGTCATCGGGTTCACGTTCGCCTCCGCCTTGTGCGGCGCCGCGACGAGCCTCACCCAACTTGTGCTCTACCGCGTCCTGCAGGGCGTATGCAGCGCCGGGCTTGTGCCGCTGGGCCAGGCGACGCTGTTCACGATTTACCCGCGCGAACGCCATGGCTACGCGATGGCGATCTTCAGCACCGGGGCGATGATGGGGCCGATTATCGGCCCGACGCTCGGCGGCTGGCTAACTGAGCATCTCGATTGGCGCTGGTGCTTCTATATCAACCTGCCGGTCGGGGCATTGTGCGCGCTCGGCGTCTTCATCTTCATCCGCCAATCCCGCACCATGCGGCGCGACGAATTCGACATGTTCGGTTTCGCGATGCTCAGCCTCGCGGTCGGCTCGCTGCAAATGATGCTCGACCGCGGCCAGCTGAAAGATTGGTTCCACTCGGCCGAAATCTGGATCGAGGCGACGATCGCGGCGTTGTGTTTCTACCTTTTGATCGTCCACACGATGACGACGGGCGAGCGTTCTTTCGTTAATCGTGAATTACTGAAGAGCCCGAATTTCGTCGCCGGCAGCCTGCTGATGTTTGGGGTCGGCATCATCCTCAACGGTACCCTCGCGCTGGTGCCGTCGATGATGCAGGTGTTGATGAACTACCCGGTGTTCGACGCCGGATGGATGATGGCGCCGCGCGGGTTCGGCACGATGCTGGCGATGTTTCTAGTCGCCCGAATGATCAACCGGGTCGACAATCGCCTGTTCATCCTAGTCGGGTTTCTGCTGACCGCGGCCTCGTTATGGCAGATGACTGGGTTTTCGCTCTATATGGGGCCGGGACCGATCCTGTTCGCCGGGTTTGCGCAGGGGTTCGGGCTCGGCTGCACCTTTGTGCCCCTCAACCTGCTCGCCCTGTCGGGCCTGCCACATCACATCCTGACCCAGGGAACCGCGTTGCGCGCCCTGATGCGCATGCTCGGGGGCAGCATCGGCATCGCCATTCTCGAAACGCAGCTCACCCAGAACACCCAGATCGTTCATTCGCGTCTAATGGAGCATCTGCGCCCGGACAACCCACTGGCCCAGGTGCCGTATCTGACGTCGCCGTTCAGTCTGACGACCCCCTCGGGGATCGCCACGCTCAATCACGAGGTCACCCGGCAGGCAGCGATGATCGGTTATATCGACGATTTCGCATTGATGCTAATCGTCATTCTGGTCTCCTTGCCGCTATTACTGCTGGTCCGGGTTCCTCGCCGGCAGCCGATGCCAGCGGCGGCCGACGATTAGTTCCTTGCTCCCGGCTGGCGCCGATAACTCAGACCACCTGGTTGGGCAATTGCTCTTCGCCGCGCCAGAGGCCCCAGATTGTCGCGCAAGATCTCGATCACATTGTCTTCGTAGCGGCACGTCTCGCTGGCGGTATGCGGGGTGATCAGCACACACGGTCATGGAGATCGCCAGCACATCGGCCTCGCCCGCCTTATTCTCCAAGGTCTCGGCGGCGCGGAGGGCAAAGCTCTCGATGCCGGTATTGAGGAACGAAAACCGCTCATGCAAACGATGGGCGACGCGGGCGAAGCAGATTACAAGCTCATTATTGGGGGCAAGCATGGCCGCGCTCCGTTTCGGGCGCATTCAGATGGTTCGCCCACCGGCGCCTCCCTTCGCTGGCCTGACAAGTTTTTTCGGCCCCCGCTGAATGTCTGATGCAGGCTTGAGCGTCCTGCGACTTTTGGTTGTCCGATATATGGCAGCCCGCTGCACCTGCAGCGGATCTGCAGCGGAAGCTCGTCTTCAGGTTGAAAGGTTTCAAAGCGGCGAGACCGTAGGCCGGCTGACGGTGGGTCTGGGCGACCTCGACCATCTGCAGGAGCGCCGTGATCAGCCTTAACATATTATGCCAATTAGGCAATTTTGAGGGTGTCCAATCCGTACGCTAGAAGGATCTTGCGGTGGTCCCGGTGAGGATATCGGCCTTGCGGTTGAGGGCCGCGATGAGACCGTCAACGCCGTCTGCTCTCAGGATGGCAGCGAACTCGGAACGGCGGGTTGCAACCTCGCTGATCGCGCTGTCGAGATAGATGTCGGCGATCAGCCAGTCGCCGCCGTTGCGGCGCATCATGTAGTCGACCTTGACCGACTCCCCATTGGCTTTGATGATTTGGCTGCGCACCAACACTCCGGATGGCGTGGGCTGCTCACCAGTCACTTCCAGCCTCTCTCCGTCATAGCTGTCGAAGCGGTCGGCATAAACCGCCGAGATGTAGCGTCCGAAACCCTCGGTAACCTGCTGGCGCGGCGCCTCGCTTAAACCGGCCCAGGACGGGCCGACCGCCAACCGTGTCATCGTAGCAATGTCGAAGCTGCGGCGGATGACCGGCGCCAGTTGCGTGAAGCGCCCGCTTTGGCCCAGTGTTCGGCCGTTCTTCATCGTGCTGAGCAAAGCCTGGTAAAGGCCTTGCACGATATCGCTGCCGTTTGCTGTCGCGGCATGGACCGGGTAGGAAAGCATGCTGAGGCCGAGCCCGCCGGCAAAGGCCACCGCTTTCCACAATGGCATTTTTGGCCCCAATGGCATTATTGGTACGATCAAT
>DATNKF010000119.1:0-4398 GCA_035603555.1 Allostellaceae bacterium | reverse complement strand
CTGCCGATCGACCTCGCGACGATGAGCACCCTCGGCCTGATCAACGAATGGCAGAGCCCGAACTTCCAGCAGTTTCAGCCGCTGGAGGTGTGGATCATGGCCTTCCTCCTGGCCGCCCTCTCGGGCGGCTGGCGGCTTCCGCTGACGCGCATCCCGATGTTGCTGCTGCTGTTGCACATGGCGCTGCGACACGGCCGCTACGCCGAGCTTTTGGGGTTGGTCGGGCCGCTGCTGCTGGCGCCCGCACTCGGCGCGCAGCTCGCCAGGCGCTCCGGGCATCAGGTTTCGTTCCTCGATCGCGCGATGGCGGCACTCGCCAAGCCGGCGGGCCCGCTCGGCGTTGCCCTCGCCGGAGCGATGGTGCTGGGGTTGAGCGCCGTGGCGCTGGGCGGCGGCATCGCCCGTGACGGGGACGCGATCACCCCGGCCGCGGCCCTCGCCGCCGTCGCCGAGCACCATATCGAAGGCCCGGTCCTCAACGACTATGCCTTTGGCGGTTATTTGATCTTCTCCGGCGTCGCGCCGTTCATCGACGGCCGTTACTTCTATGGTGACGCCTTCATCAAACGCTATGCCGAGGCGGTTTCGGTTGCGAGCGACGAGCTACCGCAACTGCTCACAGAGTACCATATCGCCTGGACTCTGCTCGGCGCCAAGACCCCGGCCGTGGTGCTGCTCGATCATTTGCCGGGTTGGCGACGGCTTTACGCCGACGATATAGCCGTGGTGCACGTTCGCCAGCAGGCGCCGCCAGCCCGAGCCGATGCCCGGCCCGCCGCCAGTCGCAATTAGCAGTTGTGTCAGCGATCGGCTATCGCTGCACCTGCAGCGAGTCTACAGCGAAATCTCGCCGTCAGGTTGAAATGACACTTCGCCACGACGGTCCGTTCCCATCACCGATGTCACACCAAGATGCAATACGAATTTGGCGATTTTTGGGTTCGCGGTTGTCGAATTGAGCTGCCCCCTTAGATCCGAGTGGACTAAAGGCCTGGTGCAAAAGCCAATTATTTCCCCGAGACTTGTAATTTCTTAGCCCCGCCGGACGGCGTTCGGCTGCCCTGTTAACCATCCGCTACTGATTTGATGACTCTTGGTAAAATTTTTCTTGCCTTTGTGTCAAAAACCCGTCAAAAACCCGTCAAGGGATAAATACTGGAATGTGCGGGTGCACCTCGCACTCGTGCGCCTAGTCAATCTCCCGCGCTCGGCGATCGAAAAGTGGCGAAGTAAACATACCGTGGCATCCAGAGAATTACTTGGAGGCAGCGGGAGCGGCTTGCTCGACGCGACCCTCTTGGCGAGCCCGGCGTCTGACGGGGCCGAGAGCGATCCAATTCTTGCGCAACCGCACCCCCGGCAAAAGGCGGATCCGGGTTTCGCGCGACGGATCGAAGACGAAATTCCGTTCCTACGCCGTGCTGCACGCCGCTGGCACCGCGAGAAGGCCGACATCGACGATCTCGTCCAGGATACCGTCGTGCAGGCTCTCGCCAACGCCCATTTGTGGGAGCCGAATACCGATCTGCGCGGCTGGCTGTACACGGTCATGCGCAACCGCTTCCTTGCCGGGGTGACGAGATCGAACCGCTCGGCTGCCGCACTACAGCACATTGCCGCAGACCAATCGAGACCGGCGACCGGCTCGAGCGAGCTGCGGCTGATCCTGCGCGACCTCTATGCGGCACTCCGCCGCCTCCCCAGCAATCAGCGCTCGGCGGTCCTGCTGATCGGTGTCGAGGGCAAATCCTACAACGAGGCGGCCGAGACGATGGGGACATCGGTCGGCGCGGTGCGCTCGCACCTGGCGCGCGGACGCGATCGCCTCAGAACGGCGGTGCAAGGCTCCGACACGCGTCCGCCCTTCACCCCACGCCCTACCGTCACCGCGCCCGCCTCCGGCACCCCGACCGGCGCTGACTGAACGAGGCCGGCCCCGGCGGAGCCGGTAGACGCTGGATGCCCTCTGTAACAGCCCTCGGCAGGGCTGGCCTCCACGATCGCGGTTCGCCCGACGCATGGCAGGCGCGCATACGGCTCGTCCCGCTGCTCGTCGGCCTGGGGGCCTATGCCGTCGCGGTAAGTGCCGCCGTCAACCTACTCAATGACGGCGACACGCTATCGCACATCGTGATCGGGCGCTGGATAATCGAGCACCGCGCGCTGCCGTTCCACGACCCTTTCTCCCACACCTTCCAGGGCGGGACTTGGGTCCCCCACGAATGGCTGGCCGAGATCGTATTTGCCGCGCTCTACGATTGGCTTGGGTGGGGCGGCGTGATCGCCGCGACAGCTTTGGCGACTGCCGTCGCCTTCGCGCTCTTGACCCGCGCATTGCAGAGCTCGCTCGGGTCGCGCCGCGCCGCAATTGGCGCCGCATTGGCGTTCCTGCTGACCGAGTCGCATTTGCTCGCCCGCCCCCATGTGCTGGCCCTTCCGCTGCTGGTGATATGGATGTCTGGCGTGATCAGGGCGCGCGACGAGGGCCGCCTCCCGTCTTTGGCGCTGCTGCCGGTGATGACCCTGTGGTGCAACCTGCACGGCGGCTTTGTCGTCGGCCTGCTGTTCGCTGGGCTCCTCGCCGCAGAGGCGGTGCTCGAAGCACCGGGCCCGGGTCGGCTCCCGACATTGCGAGGCTGGGGCGTCTTTCTCGCCTTGTCCGCCCTCGCCGCGCTGATGTCGCCCAACGGGATCGATCTTGTTACCTTGCCGCTGCACCTACTTCAGATGGGGTTCGCGACCGGGTCGATCTCCGAGTGGCAGAGTGTCGATTTCGGGCATTTCGACGCGATCGAGGTATGGATCGGGCTGGCGATACTGGGCGGTTTTTCGTTAGGCCTGCGATTGCCGTGGTTACGCACGCTGATGGTGCTGCTGCTGCTCTACCTGGCGCTGACCCATGTCCGCAACAAGGAGCTGCTGGGGATCATCGCGCCGCTCCTTATCGCCGTCCCGCTCGCCAAGCAGCTGGGTCCGGCATCGCCCTCCAAAGACGGCTCGCCGACGAGGCGCGGCGGGCGGGGTGGAGCGGCCAGACCGCTTGCCGCGACCGCAGCATCGGCGGCGGTAATCGCGCTCGGGTTTTTCGCAACGGCATCGGCGCTCGACCGGCGCGGCATCGCCCCGCGCGCCGACGTCGCCCCGGTGGCCGCCGTAGAGGCCGCGCGCGAGGCGGGGCTCAGCGGGCATGTCTTCAATTCGGTCCGCTTCGGCGGCTATCTGATGCTCGTCGCCATTCCGACCTTTGTCGACGGCCGCGCCGACCTCTACGGCGATGCGTTTCTGCAGCGCTACGTCGCGGCGTCGAGTGCTGTCGGCGGGTGGCTGCCCGATCTGCTCGACCGTTACACCGTCGCCTGGACCTTGCTCGAGCCGCAGAGCTCGGCCGCAGGCCTCCTCGACCATCTGCCCGGGTGGGAGCGCGTCTATGCCGACCCCTACGCCGTGATCCACCGCAGGAGGCCGCCGCCCGCCTAGCATCTCGGCGCAGCTCAGATGCGCGACCTCCCTGCTAGCAGGGAGAAATTTCCTGTTGGGGCCGGGAAGCGGTCCGGTCATGGCGGAAAATAGATTTTGGATCAGATACTTACGAAGTATTTCCTGTTTTCCGGCAATGTCGAGCAGGGAGCTTTTTGCGCTCTAGCAGGGAGATCGCAGGGGAATTTTGCCGGGCCGCCCTCTTTCCGTTCTAGCGACGCCCGGTTGCGCCGGCTCGTGGTACCGGCGACACTCCGCCATCCTCGCATAAACCATACCCCTCCATCGTGGCACCAAGATGGCGAAATATCTTTGAGAGAAACGCCGCCGCCGGAAATTGAGTCGGCGGTGGATCGTGACTGACACCCTCGACAACCTTCATACGGGAACCGCTCCCGTCGGCAAATCCCGGCGTTCGGTCGATATCTTCACCGGCTGGTGGCTGCAGTCGTTCGGCTACGCGCTGGCCGCCCTTTATTTGTTGTACTTCGTCATTCTTTACCGGGCGGGAACATGGATCGTTAACGGCAATGGGCTGCCGATCTACACCGATTTCGCCAACGCCTGGGCGGCCGGGATCCAGGCGCTTCACGGGAACGCTGCCGCATTGTACGACCCGGCCGAGCTCGCCAAGGTCCACGCGGCGCTGTTCGGGCCGACGGCCTTTGATTACCCGTACTGGCCCTATCCCCCGACATTCTTTCTGATCCTGGCGCCTTTTGCCGCGATGCCCTATCGCTGGGCGTTCATCACCTGGGATCTCGTTACGTTGTTCGGTTGCGTTGCGGTCGTTTATCTGATCGTGCAGCGACGGCCGGCGATCGCTCTGGCGCTGGCAGCACCCTTTACCGCCTGGAATTTTCTCGCCGCGCAGAACGGCTTTTTGACCGCTGCATTGATCGGCGCTGCGCTATTGTTGCT
>DATNKF010000118.1:0-3447 GCA_035603555.1 Allostellaceae bacterium | reverse complement strand
CGGCCTTGCGGTAGAGACGTTAAGGCTCGGGAGGGACAGTCCGGCCAAGCGCGCGTTCGTCGCCCAGCTCAGCGAAAAATACCGCGAGATCGAAAATCTCGCGGCGATGTGGGGCATCGCCATCGACGCCTGGACGGGGCTGGGCGAAGCGGCCCTGACCCTGCCCGCGGCGAGCCTGGCGAAACCAGCGGTCATCGACGATCTGCAGGCATTCAACAGGCTCTTTGCCGAGGCTTATTTCCGGATCGTCGCCGCAGCCATCCGGCGTCACGACCCGCACCATCTCTACCTCGGCAGCCGCTTCCAGGCCCGCACGCCCGAGGCCGTCGAGACGTGTGCAAAGTATTGTGACGTCGTCAGCTTCAACGTCTACCGCGAAGAACTCGCCGGTGAGGAGTGGCGGCACTTTCACGCCTTGGGCAAACCCGCATTGATCGGCGAGTTCCACTTCGGCTCGACTGACACCGGGCTATTCTGGCCGGGACTGTTCGATGTCGCCGCCGAGGATCAGCGTGGTCCCGCCTACGCCACCTACCTGCGCTCGGCATTGGCAAATCCGGACATTGTTGGGTGCCATTGGTTCCAATATGTCGACGAGCCGCTGACCGGCCGTCTGCTCGACGGCGAAAACGGGCATATGGGCTTTGTTTCGGTGACGGACCGGCCGTATGAAGGTTTGGTGTCCGCGGCGCACGAAGCCAATCTCGCTCTGCTCAAATCGCTGCAGTGAGTTGCCGCTCGCCGCCCGCCGTCAATCGATCGCCGGCAACCACCGCAGATAGGTGATCAATGCCGCCATGTCGTCGGCGGCCATATTCCGATACGCGGCGAACGGCATCGGCGGGAAGAGTTTGTGTCCGTCACGCGCAATGCCGGTGCGGATCGCTTGCTCGATTTCCGCGCCACTCCAATCGCCGAGGCCGCTTGGCGTCAGATTGGCTGAGACCGAGATGCCCCATGGCCCATGGAACTCCTTGCCGCCGGCGCCGAATTTGATCGCCTCCCCGGGCTTTCGCTCGGTGTGGCAGTCCATGCAGCGGGCGAGCGGCCCGGCGAGATAGGCGCCGTACGCGACGATGTCCTCCTTGGCCGGCGCCTCTACTCTGCCGACGGGCGGGCCCCAGTTGGGCGGCAGCGGCTGATCGTAATGCGACTTGGCGGTGATCAGATTGTAGACCGGAGGGAGGCTGCGCAAATAGGCGATCATCGCCCTGACGTCCTCGTCCGCCAGATTGCGGTAGGACCGCGACGGCATCGCCGGACCAAGGAGACTGCCGTCCGGCCGCATTCCTTCGCGGATCGCCATAAAAATCTGGTGGTCGGTCCACCGGCCGATGCCGGTCTCCGGATCGGGCGTGATATTGGGGGTGACCGCGGTGAAATCGGCGTGCTGGATGACATCGCCGCCGGCAAATTTTTTGCTGAGAACCGGGCCGTTCGGCCCCTTCGGCGTATGGCAATTGCCGCACGCCGCGAGGGTTTCGACGAGATAGCGGCCGCGCTCGACCTCGGTCTCGGCGTGACCCGTCGTGGCGAACAGGGCGAGCGATAGCGCGATGGCGACGAACAATTGTCCCATTGAGATGATATCTCTTGCGATTATAGATATATTAGGCGCAAGGGACTGCGGCAGGCCCTGATCAGCCAGCTTCGCAGCCCTGCCCGATTAGACGATGCGGGGCGGGCAGCCTTTGGATTCCGATATTAGCCGCGCGCCATGCGAGTCGTGCTAATCTAGAAAATTCGTATCACATTGATCTGGATTTATCAATAATAAATTATCGTATTTAGCAACTCGATCGTGCTGAGATAGACCGCACTGACGCCGCGTTGACGACCCCGGTGCCAGGTTCGGCGATCGGCGTGCTAAACGGGGGGCGCTAGTGATTAAAATCAAACGCATGATTCCGCGATCAAGCCCCCACCCACCCAGCACTTGCGGGCTGGGTCTGAACGCAGCGAGGCGGGTGAGGGTAGATGCCTGTCTCTCTCGTTGAACAGGACGGCCGCATCGCGGTCAGCAGTCCCTACCATCCGCATTTCCCGGCGCGAGCCCGCAGTCTCGGCGGAACATGGGATGCCGCGCAGCGTGTGTGGCTCTTCGACGCGGCTGACCATGATCGCGTGAGGTCGCTGTGCCGTGAGATATACGGCACGGACGGGCCGGAAAACGGCAAAGACGCGGCGGCTCCGTTCCCGAACGCCGTAGGGCATGGGAGGAACGAGCTCGCCGAGGGCACGCCGTCGGTGCCGCATTACTACGGCCATCGCCGCAGGCTGCGCGAGCGGCTGGTCGCTGCCGGCGCCGAAAACCTGCCCGATTACGAGCTCTTAGAAATGCTGCTCTTCGCCGCCAACCCGCAAGGCGATGTGAAGCCCACCGCAAAGTCGCTGCTGGCGCATTTCGGCGGGTTCGGCGAAGTGATGAGCGCCGACCCGGACGCGCTATCCGAAGCCGGGCTCGGCCTTGCCGGCATCGCCGCGATCAAATCGGTGCGGGAAGCGGCCCTCCGGCTGATGCGCATCGAATTGCAGGAGCGGCCGATCGTCGGCTCATGGGACAAGCTGATCGATTATTGCAACGCCCAGGTCGCCCACAACAAGATCGAGGAATTCCACATCCTGTTCCTCGACCGCAAAAACGTGCTGATCAAGCACGAGCGCCAGCAGCGCGGCACGATCGACCACACACCGGTCTACCCGCGCGAGGTCGTCAAGCGCGCGCTCGATCTCGGCGCCTCGGCACTGATCCTGCTGCACAACCACCCCTCGGGCGACCCGACGCCGTCCAAGGCCGACATCGCCGTGACCCAGGACATCAAGAAAGCCGCAGCGGCACTCGGCGTGGTACTGCACGACCATCTGATCATCGGGCGCAATGGCCACATCAGCCTGCGCGAGCTCGGGGAGATCTAGACTGCAGGCTCGCGGCGTACCGGGCGTCCTCGCAGCAGCGAAAGTTGGCCCTATTAGGAAGACGGTTACGCACCCGGCGAGATTCGAACTCACGACCTCTGCCTTCGGAGGGCATGTTTAGAGGTGTGAGCAAGCCTGGCAAACCTCGCGCCGGGGTCTCAGCGCGCGTTCGATCTTGGGATGGTGAGGCTTCACCCGGTGTTAATCGTCGCCGCGTGAAACTACTCTTTTGCGTTCCTGCTAATCCGATGGCCGCGCCGTGAAGACTGCAACCGACCGCTTCGCTGAGGCAATAGAGGCGGCAGAGATGATGTTCGCTGAGATGCTGAGAACCTACGTTCTTCGTGCGGTTGTCTGCGTGCTCCTCGGCATTGGCATCGGCTTCGGTTGGCACTTCTTCGTGGACCGCGGCGGAAGGGCCGCTCCCTTGGCGATAACTTCTCCCGCGAAACAGGATGCGCCCAATCCTCCATCGTCGAACCCTGCTGCTCAGCGAGAGGGTCCGGTTCTCGATGTCCCCCGGGGTTCAGG